>CAIWHI010000474.1 GCA_903912435.1 uncultured Bacteroidota bacterium
CAGCAAGTACCCAAAAAACCACACTTGTCAATGGGAGAGGGCCGGGGTGAGGCCTCCGATTGGCTATCCGAATTTGCCAAGCAAGTACCATAAAAACAACACTTGTCAATAGAAGTAAAAGGGCATTACCAAAGTAAATTGGTAATGCCCTTTTGAATTTTTATAGAATTGACTAATCCGGCTGATGGAAAGAATACCTGTAGTCAACAGGTGAAACATAGGTTTCCTTTATGGTACGTGCACTTAACCAACGATAAAGATTCAAAATAGAACCCGCCTTATCATTAGTACCCGATGCCCTGGCGCCTCCAAATGGCTGCTGGCCTACTACCGCTCCGGTTGGCTTATCATTAATATAGAAGTTACCCGCAGAGTTTACCAATGCCTTGGTCATGTACTCAATTGCATGCCTGTCGGTAGCGAAAACAGCCCCTGTCAATGCATATGGTGAGGTGTTATCCAATACTTCAAGAGTTTGAATCCACATATCGGCTTCGTAGGTACAGATGGTCAATACCGGGCCAAATATTTCTTCGCACATTGTAGTGTAAGAAGGGTCGGTGGTTTCAATAACTGTAGGCTCTACAAACCAGCCATGGGTACTATCGCACTTACCGCCGCAAAGTATTTTTGCAGCACCGTTGCTGTGTTTTACCTGCTCGATATAATTAGCTATTGATTTGAATGATTTTTCATCAATAACGGCATTGATGAAATTGGTGAAATCATCTACAATACCCATTTTCATGGTTGCTAATTCAGCCACCAGTTTTTCCTTAATTTCGTCTGCAAGGTTTGCAGGCAGGTAAGCCCTTGAAGCTGCTGAACATTTTTGACCCTGATACTCGAAAGCTCCACGAGCCAGACCTGCTACCACTGCATCTACATCTGCACTTGGGTGAACGAACACAAAATCCTTACCACCTGTCTCCCCTACTATACGTGGGTAAGACTTGTAACGGGCAATATTATTGCCTATGCTCTTCCACATGCTCTGGAATACACCTGTAGAACCTGTGAAATGCACCCCTGCAAAATAAGGATGTGCATAACAAACATCACCTACAACCTGGCCCGGAGGATAAATAAGATTGATAACACCATCTGGAAGGCCTGCTTCCATCAGTATTTCCATGAATACACTGGCAGATAATGCCTGAGTATTAGCGCACTTCCAAACCACCACATTACCGCACATAGCAGGTGCTGTAGGCAGGTTTCCACCAATAGCTGTAAAATTGAATGGAGTGACAGCCAATACAAAACCCTCTAATGGGCGGTATTCCATACGGTTGTTCATACCGGCTGGGGATAATGGCTGTTGTTTATATATCTGGCTAAGGAAGTGAACGTTGAAACGTAAAAAGTCAATCAGTTCGCATGCGCTATCTATTTCGGCCTGGTAGGCATTTTTACTCTGGCCAAGCATAGTAGCGGCATTCATTTTGTAGCGGTACTTGGTAGCAAGCAGGTCGGCAGCCTTCAAAAAGATGCTTGCGCGGTGTTCCCAGCTCATTGCAGCCCATGACTCACGTGCAGATAATGCTGCATCAATAGCCTCATGCACGTGCTCTTCGTTAGATGCATGGTAGTGGCCAAGCAGGTGAGATGTTTCATGTGGTGGACGGATTTCCTTTTTATTACCACTGCGCACCTCATCACCATCTATATACATAGGTATATCAGCCACCTGGCTCTTCATTTCAGCAAGGGCTTTTTTCAGGGCCTTACGTTCAGGGCTATTGGGTGCATAACTTAGAACCGGCTCATTCTTTGGTTCTGCAAAATCGAAATATGCGTTATTCATTGTTCTGTTTTATATGAATGGAATTACCCTTTTTGGAGGGTAGGATTATAACCTAGCTTAGGTGTTGCAAAGATAATCAATTATGAATTCAATGTCTGTATG
>CAIWHI010000475.1 GCA_903912435.1 uncultured Bacteroidota bacterium
GCCACATTAGCAGCCCGCTTCATTTCCTCCCATTTGCCGTTTTTTATCCATAGGTAAACAGTCTTGCGGTTTACATCGAGGATGTCGGCGATTTCGGAGCTGTTCTTATCGGTGTTGAAAAACAGGCCGTATGCCTGTTGTTGTTTTTCGGTGAGTGGTGCCATATATATAGATTTATGGCACAAAGTTGGGGCGTGTTTTTTGGATTATTATCACGCAGGGTGAAAATGTGAGTATTTAGTTGGATGGGTTAGCATCAGAATTTACAGAATTTGAGAATATACACCAACTTTTAGAGCTGATTTAGAAGCTATAATATTTTGTATTTATAATAATATGTAATCACAATTGATTGAAAAACAATTGATTGAGTCGTTGTGGGACTCAGGTACTGGTTGAAGTGTCCGCTTCAAATCGCAAGCGGACGCTTGCAAGTAAGCAGACCAAGCGGACTCGGACCAGTGAGATTGATGTGAATATTGGGTTTGGTGTGCACTCAAGATTACTGGTCGAAGGTCTCCCTTCGTCCTTTTTCGATGAAGCGTCCCGCTTCTGTTTCGTAAGCCTGCCTGCCGGTAGGCCGGCGGGACGCTTGTAGGTAAAAGGACCGAGCGAGATTGCTAGGACCAGTAGCAAAATATAGTCATTTAATATATATAAATCAAGCAGGTTGAAATAAAAACATTTTCTTACAAATGGATTTTTCCTTTTAACGATATAATTTTGAAGTTTTGGCTTTTTCGTCGATTATGGTGAAAGAATCAACAATTTCGACCCGAAAACAAAAGGCAAAGCCCCTTTGAGTAAGCATGTCGTTTTCAATAATATACCTCCTCATCTCCTCCCCTCACTATGCGCTTTTATTTTGGCTTCAAACTCGGGGGTTACAGGGTAATTTACTTCTTTTGCTTTGAGCAGGTAGCTATAGGCTAGTTTGCTGTCACCGGCTGAGTCGAGGGCTACGCTGAGGTTGTAAGAGGCTGATTGCATTACGTCTTTCGATTTCACCTTTACGGCAAGGTCGTAGGCTATTTCCCAGTCTACTATTGCCGCCTTCATTTTTTGGGTGCTGAATAGGTCTACACCCCTATAAAAGTAGTAGAAAGGATTGGAGGTATTGATTTTCAACAGGATACTGTATATATTATAAGAGGCTACAAATTTTTGCTGCTGCACATAATTGAAGGATAGCTCACCCAATACCTTTTCTGCACCAGGATTGATTTTATATGCATTGATATAGCTTCTGAATGCCTTTAGGGTATCACCAGCCGCACTGTAGGCCACTACGCTATCTATGTAGAGCTTGTAATTGGGGTTTGCACCGGGTTTGTTATCAATGGCTTTAAGTGGGTCTACTGCATTGCCAAACTGGTTCTTAAGGGCATAAATGCGGTTCATATTGGCTATTACCTTATCATCTGCCGACCTTAGGGTGTCTAGTATTTTATAGTTAATCAGGGCATTGTCAAGGTCGCCAATATCGAGGTAGTAGTTGCCCAGCCACTTGTAGGAGAGTAGGGCTATGCCACTGTTTTTGCTGTCGTGGGGTTTGGAGAGATCTTTTTTGAAGGGGTATTTTTCGGTGGCATCAATGAGGAGGGATTTTGCATCATGCCATACAAAGGTGCGTTCGTAACATAAAAAGCCCAGCCATCCCGAAAAAGCTATGAGTATGATAAATATAGATGTTTTTAGGTCGGGTCTGGCCTTGATTATCTCATTCATTGCGTAGGCTACTGTGAATAGGATACCCACATAGGCAACATAAGAATACCTATCGGCCATTATAGCCGCACCAACTGATATGAACTGTAGCACGAAAATGATATTGGCTAAAAAGAACCCTGTACCAAAGCCTATTACCCTAAAGTGGGGGCTTTTCTTTTTATAGGCGATAAAGGTGGGAATCAATATAATGGCCAATGCTATAAATGGTGCCGCATAGTAAATAGGGTGGAGGAAACCAGGTTGACTACGGTCTTCTGTATTAATAAAACGGTAGGGGTAGGGGTAAAAAGTAGATAGGTAGGATGGGTTGAAGAACTTGGCTACATACATCACAAAGCTGTAAGAGGCATACATAACACGTTCGGCAAGGGTAAGCACCCCGAAATCGGCAATGGCACCAGTTCGGTTTTGGGTATAAACAGCAAAGCCACCTACCAGGGCTGATGTAAAGAAGAAAACTATCTTTTCTAAGATGAGCCTCTTGTCAATTTTCCTTTGCATCAAAAAATCTATACAAATAAGGGATACCGGGAACATTACCGCCATAGGTTTGGATAGGCAGGACGCCACAAACAACATATAGGTTATCCAGTACCACTTTTTCTCAAATTTATCCAGATACCTCAAATAGGCCAGCAAACCCCAGAAAAAGAAGAAGGCATAAAGCACGTCTTTCCTCTCTGCAATCCACGCTACTGACTCTACATGCATGGGGTGTATACCAAACCACAATGCCCCGAATCCGCCAATGAAATACTGGCTGAACTCGTTCATTTTCATTCGTTTGCATAGCTGTAAGAAAAGAAAGAATATAAGTAGGGTATTGGCAATGTGAATAGCAATATTGGTGGCATAATAGCTCATTGGGTTCAACTGGGTGAAATGGTAATTGAACGCCAGTGAGAGCATGCACAGGGGGTGATAATTATTCTTAGTAATATCCTTTGTAAAAATTACTTTGAGATTAGAGGGGGTTAGGGCTTTAATGTATTGGTCGCGGGTTACATAATAATCATCGTCCCAATTGGTAAACTGATTGTGCAAGGTGTACTGAAAACAGATAAAAGTAATAATGCATAATGCTGCAATTATTAATGGTTTCCGGTAGAGTGACAATTCTTTCATATTTAGATAGCGTAAGAGTCTGATAATTTAATTGTATAAAAATACAAGGGTCAAAGTAAGCAATTTTTTGAAATTCTTTCAACAAAACTAAAATTCATATAATTAATCGTCATGTGATGTATGTTCATTTAATGCAAGGCTTTACCGGGTGTTTTCCATTTAATAGTTGACATCATATGTTTAATATCTGCCTCCAGGAAATCGGTGGCTGGTTTAAGGGAGTCGGCATTAGGTGTAGCATTGAAATATAATGCTCCACGAATAAAGTGTTTTAATGAATCTGAAACAACAAACTGATACCTTGAGGCGGTATTACCACCTAATACCAGCAATACTCCCTTTGTACCCGCTTTATCGTCGCATTCCCAATAACCCAATGAATCCATCTTGTCGTGATGGGCAAATGACAGGTACCATGAATCTTCATTAAGTTTATTTAAAGGAGTTTCCGGGCTAATGTCGCGATAGGTAATATTGATCATGCCTTCCAAATCGGGAAATACAACGTTTACCCAAAAAGGGTATTGGCTTATTAATTTACGGTTCATGGTATCCTGAACCACATTGCTATAAACCGGGTATTCGAAAGAATATGGGAAATCAGGTCTACTGAACAACCGGTACTGATGAGTAGCGGGAGTATCAATCTTGAAGAAACCTGTAGGTTTTGGTGTAAAAACATTTGGCCTGCATGAGGCGAAAATCAATAAGAGTAAAACGTATTTGAGGCCTTTATTGTGCATCATAGCCCAAAAATAGATGATTAAGCAAATACAAGAACAACTTTCTGAATTTTAACTTCTATTGCCAATATTCATTCCACTAATTTAGACTAAATTCGCCACCTGAAAAACAACATTATGTCTGATCAATTGACCCCGGAACAACAACTGAACATTGAACTGTCAGAAGAAATGGCGGATGGAACCTATGCCAACCTCGCTATTATTACTCATTCATTTGCGGAATTTGTAATAGATTTTGTAAATGTAATTCCAAATGTGCCAAAAGCTAAAGTAAAATCCCGTATTGTAATGACTCCGCAACACGCCAAGCGTGTGATGCGTGCGCTTATAGATAATGTAAAGCGCTTCGAAACACAGTATGGTAATATTAAGGACCAGGAAACACCAGCTATGCCATTTAACTTTGGCGTACCTCCTGCCCAGGCTTAGTCTCAATCATTTACCCAAACCTTTAATAGGATATTTTTGATATCCATTACAGGTTTGGGTTTTTTAATTTTAATTTTTATGAACGATAAGATTCTCATCCTCGATTTCGGTTCCCAATTCACACAACTTATTGCCCGTAGGATAAGGGAAATGAATGTGTTTTGCGAAATTCAACCTTGCACTAAAGCCATAACTTATGATGCTACTCTGAAAGGAGTAATATTATCTGGTAGTCCTTTTTCGGTAAATGATCCTAAGGCTCCAACCCCGGATATTGCAGCTATTGCAGGTCGTGTGCCGGTTTTGGCTGTTTGTTATGGCGCACAGTTACTGGCTAAGCAATCGGGTGGGGAAGTTGGCAAATCAACCCACCGTGAATACGGTAGGGCGCATTTGCAAATAGTGGCTGATGACGAATTATTTGTTTCAGTTCCACAGGGTTCACAGGTATGGATGAGCCATAGCGATACCATTAAGCAAATACCTGAAGGGTTTAAATTGTTGGCTTGTACCGATAATATACCTGTTGCAGCTTTTAAGTCGAGCAAAGAATACGCGGCCAATTTGATATATGGTATCCAGTTCCACCCTGAAGTTACCCATTCAACAGATGGTGGATTGATATTGAGGAATTTCGTAACCGGAATTTGTGCTTGTAAGCAAACATGGACTCCTTCGGCCTTTATTATGGAGACTGTTGCCCGCATTAAGGTGCAGGCTGGTAATAAGAAGGTGGTAATGGCTCTGAGTGGTGGTGTAGATTCTACCGTGGCTGCTACCTTGATTCATAAGGCGGTTGGTGATAACCTGTATTGCATATTTGTAGATAATGGATTGCTCCGTAAGGATGAGTACCAACAAGTTTTGGATGGCTACAAACAATTAGGATTGAATACTAAGGGTGTAGATGCAAGCCGCAGGTTTTATAAAGACCTGGATGGTGTAACCGACCCTGAAAAGAAAAGAAAAATAATAGGCCGCCTGTTTATTGAAGTATTTCATGAAGAAGCATTGAGATTAAAAGATGTTAGCTTTTTGGGCCAGGGTACTATTTACCCTGATGTTATTGAATCATTATCGGTTCATGGGCCATCAGCAACCATTAAGTCGCACCACAATGTAGGGGGCTTACCTGAGATTATGCACCTGCAATTGATTGAACCTCTCCGCATGTTGTTCAAGGATGAGGTGCGTAGGGTAGGTAGGGAATTAGGTATTGGTGATGTATTTATTGGCAGGCATCCATTCCCTGGTCCGGGATTAGGTATACGTATACTAGGAGCTGTGTCTGAAGATAAGGTGAAAATGCTACAGGAAGCAGATGCTATATTTATCCAACATCTGAGAGATGGTGGTGTATATAACCAGGTATGGCAGGCAGGTGCAATATTATTACCTGTGCAGAGTGTAGGTGTAATGGGTGACGAACGTACCTATGAATTTACCTGTGCCCTAAGGGCTGTAACATCTGTAGACGGCATGACGGCAGATTGGGCTCATTTGCCTTATGATTTATTGGCCAAAATATCCAATGACATCATTAACAGGGTGAGGGGTATCAATAGGGTAGTTTATGATATAAGCTCAAAACCACCTGCAACCATTGAGTGGGAGTA
>CAIWHI010000476.1 GCA_903912435.1 uncultured Bacteroidota bacterium
AATAGGCCGTATCAGGTGCTACATACAGGGTATCGGATGTACTTGCTAAACAAGAGGAGGGTGGAAAAATGAAAGAATAATAGGATGGCAAACTAATCACATAGTTATTCAACCACGAATGTTGTACAGGGAAATTAAACTCCCCACCACCGCTTGATATGGCATAACCCCACGTAAAACTATCTGCAATACTAGACAAATGCTCTATATAACCAATTGGAATGCCATGTATGGGTACATCACCTGATGTGAAATTGCAATCTGAATCATTATCAATATAAACAAACCCAATCATCCAACTCCAGTCACAAGGGTTGGGCACGATAAGACTATCATGAGCCACTACACTTAATATCGTATCTGTGAGGCAAGTAAATTTTGTTGTTAGTCCATCAAAGTACATATAACCGCCTCTGGCCACATACCTATCATAAGTGCTGTAATTTTCAAAATTGACCATAAAATGCCAGGGAGACGCACCAGTAGTATTATGGTGAGTATTTATTAACATTCCCGATGTTGTTGAAACAATATTTACAGAATCACCAGTAAATGAACTGTCAACTGTAACATTATACCATAAATAATAGGTCCCGTTACACAATACTGAATCATGACTCATAGAATCAATAAGTGAGACCGTAAGATGTGCATGAGTGCCCGTATAAGTTTGGGCTTTTACGCAATATGCACAAAAAAAGCAAATTAAAGCAAGGAGGTACTTTTTCATATTTTAGTTTTTTTGGGTAAAAAAAAGGTGTATCATTAATTAAGGCGTTAAAATAACCTAAAACGTTAGGAATTTTAAAAAAATCTTACTTAGCAAGATAATTAGTTATATTTAAGTGAAGATGACAAAATAAAGTATACCAATTTCACTAATTCTGTTCCATTTCTGCGTTGTAACAAAAGGTCTTAAATAATTCATTATTCTCGGCTTTTGCGCCTAGCATAAAAGAAACATAATCATCAAACTTGATATACTTTATTTCGCCATCTTCACTAAGGAAGTTTTCGCACAATTATTTAACAGAATAAAAATTGCAAATCTCTTGTTTATGAACAATAAACAAAATGAAAAGGGTTCCAGACGTCAAAGCCTGAAACCCTTTTTTATTTTAGATTATTCCTTATCCTACTGTTTCGTAAACTTAATTGTAGAGGTAGCATTATTGTTTACCGTTTTGATAATGTATACCCCATCGGCAAGGCTGCTCACATCAATTGATGTTTTATTGGCGTCAATATTCCTACTTAGTACCACACTGCCATTCATGCTTATGATGGATAATTCACCACCACTCAGGTTTTCTACATATACCATATCTGTAGCAGGGTTAGGATAGATTTTTACCGGTAGGCTTGCTGATACATTTGTGATACTAGCTGGCCTTGTAATGGTATTGGTTGCAGTATTGGTAATTACAGGGCTATTAAGGTCGAAATATATGTAGGCCGTATTCTTAATCTGGGTCCCATATGGAATACCGGGTTGAAGGGCAATACTGAACTTTACCACACCATGACTTCCTGGTTCATTTGAAGTACTATCGGGTAGGTTGATTTCATTGTAGTCGAATTCCACAACATTCGATGCCAACCATTTTGGGGTCATCTGGTGGCTGGTGGCCAGTATCTTTAATGAACTCATGTTAAACCTGCTATCCAGGGTATCAACCACCCTTATGTTTTCGGCTACATCGCTACCGGTATTTTGGAAGTGGATGGTATAGGTAAGGGTATCACCCCTTGAGGTAATAGGCCCCGCAGGGCTTACATCTTTACTATTAGGGTCGAAAGAATAGACGACAGGTAAGCAAAAACTATAATCATTGTTCAAAGGGTTAATATCAGCAGAAGGTATGTTAGTGTAAGTCCTGAAACACAAAGTGTCTCCTACTATAACCGAGGTATCAGGGTTTAAGTAAACATTCGCCAGAAAGCTGTTCCAGTATGCTCCA
>CAIWHI010000477.1 GCA_903912435.1 uncultured Bacteroidota bacterium
ATCAAGGCTTGTCAATAATAAACTACGCATTAGCCCGTAGGGCTAAAATGTGAATAGCCCCAAGTGAAACCTGGGGTAAATGGGATAAAAAGTAGGAGAACCCCAGCGGTGTTCAATTTAGATTTTGGGATGTAGGTAGGGTTATTGAAGTCAGTCAGAAAGGCTAGAATATAATTTCTCTAACTATTATATATGATTATTCCGAATGTAATTAATCAAGTCTAGAATATGTTGTTGAGTATGGTTTTTGAATAGGAATTTAAAATGCCAAAGCCCGTCTTCTAGACTGTTATTATCAATCCTCCATTTAATTTCTAATAAATCGAGAATAATATCCTGTAAATCGTCTATTGCATCACCCATACCTAAATCATCCCAAACGGTTAAATTGTTTATGTTTTCAATGACTTTGTAATAGCCAAATTTTGGGAAGTTGCTTTTTATATTTTCAAAAAGGTTTGGAATTGACCTGTCAAAGTCTGGATAATCTTTTTCAACATTAATATTATCTATCCCAAATTGCAGTAAGTGTATCTTAATCAGGTTTTCTTCAAGTTCAATCTCTTTATTCACAACATTGAGCTTTGGTTGGAGCCCATATTTTACAATGTCGTTGATTATTGCTTTTAGTTCCAGGTCCATTTTTATAGTTAGTCTGAAATTAATACTGGTATATAATATTAGGAAAAGTACATGTCACTTATTTCCTCAACCACCACTTATCTCTTATTTCCATCTTATCATTAGCCCCTTTTATATATTCAGATTCGGTGCCAAAGGTTTGCCAGCCATTCATTTTGTATTTGTCGCTCACCATCATCTCCCCATCGCCACAATCAAAATCGAAAGTGAAGGGTAGTCTGTAATCTCCCCATATACACTTTTTCGCATTGGTGGTTTTATATTGAGTCCAGCTACCAACAAAGGTTCTATTCCAATAACCATCTGCCTCACTTGCCGATTCATCTACCTGCATATGCTTTCCAGTGCTGTCTAAATAAAACATGCATTCGGTAACCCCGGCAAATATGCCCGTATGGTATTGGGTACTGTCTTCATAGAAAATGTAATGGGCCAAAAGCATGCCGCTTTTTTTATTTACTGAATTGTTGCGGGAATCATGCATAGTTACATTTGTTATAAAAATGCTTCCCTTAAAATGGCAGACATTATCCATCACTTTTGTTTTTCCAATAACCCAATATTTTCCCTGGCTATCACTCTTGCTTACCTTATCGATATGAACTTGTATGCGTTGGTATTTCTCACCTAGGACACCATTTTGTTCAGAATTACCACTTGTCCAGATATTGCTAAAGTCATATTTCAATGCCTGTTTTATGCTGTTAGCTTTCTTTTTATAGCATCTTGATTGTAGTTGCAAATATTCTTTGCTAAAATCAATCTGGTCAGGATTGAAATTTTCACATAGGTGATGATTATAGTATGGGTCGAAATGGGCAGGATTGTCTGGTTTTAAAGTGCATTTTTGTCCCGGGCAATAATTTTTAAGCTTGATGTTTTTAGGTATTGACTGCCCATAAATATTGATTGAAATTAGGAGGGGGTATGCTAATGCTACTTTTAGAAGGGCTTTCATAAAAAAATATTGATTACTACTATTGTATTCTTGGAGATTGAAGTTATGAATATTGTCTCAGATTAATAGGGTAATTAAGCTTAAATAAATAACGTGGTACTAACCTGTCAATGAAATTTGTAGCAATAGTTTTACCTTTGAATGAAAAATTACATAATTCAATGAGGTGCATTGTATTTGTTTTTATGTTGGCCAGTTTGAATACTTATGCCCAATGCACTTTAACATGGGGGCATTTTGTTAAAGGTTCACTCATAGAGAAGAAAGAAAATTTGCGTTTGAACAATTATGTTATTGGACCAGACTCTAAAGGGTATATTATACCAAAATCTTTACTTGATTCACTCATTATAGAAGTAAAATTTCGGAATACTCCTGATTTAGCTATAAATATTATAGATAGTAACGGAATTAAATTTATTACTACGAATCAAGGACAGTATTTCTTCGACCCAAATTTTGAAATTTTCATTTTAAAGGGGAGAGATATTGTTCATTATGGAAGTAAAAAATATCTTATTGATACTGATTCAATTGAGGTTCATGAGTTTTCATATTGTGATTCCGAATGGAATGAAGATTTATTACAAAACACTATCCAATACACGAAACAATTTGGTATTATAGCCAAATACATAAGAAAGGGGATGGGGTATGGTTTCAATCATGATTATCACCTTATTAATAATTCATGTTTGAATAAGGAGGATAATAAAAAAATAAATATACTCAACTCAATAATTAAAAGACGATGATTATTACTTTATAGAGAATGCTAAATCCACACTAAGCCCTCTTTGATATACCCTCAACAAAACCAGCATTCACCAGGTCGCTGACGGGTATTTTTGGTGTTGATGGTATCTGATTGATACCGGAAAAACCCAGCATGTGGCGTTGTTCCACAGTATCAAGGGCGGCTTTGCGCTCCAGATGCTGTCCTACTATGGTTTTAATATCCTTACCTGCCTGGTTCAGTATTTCGTTCTTCAGCCTTATTTCCCTTGCCAATCTGCCAATGCAAAAAGACAGCAAAATACCAATTCCCACCAGCCCATAAACTGCAATAGTGAGGTAAATGAGATTAGGTGTGCCAATGTTGTTACGCAGAAGGGAATTATAGAAAATGTCACTCAACAGGCTAAACGGATAAATCATATGCATAAAAGCCATGAAAGCCACCCCACCTATACAGGTGAAATAACAAATATACTCGGTAATTGCCAGCGTACTGCTGCTTAACAGGCGTATAGCTGCAGGTTTACGTAGTGATGTTGCCAGTGGGTCGAGGATTTCAATCTGGTCATTGATCATTGTTCGCTCTTCCCTAAACTCAGCCAACAGATCTTCTTTAAGGGTAGTTAATGCCATTGGTAAAGATTATTTCAAACAAATTTAATGTAATAGTAATACTCACTAAAAAATTAGGTATCCACATAATGTTAATAACCTTGGTGGGAAATGGTTGTTATTTGTGATAAGCAATTAGAATTCAATTTACTATTGCTTGATAATTTAGTGTCGTTCTGGTCCTCCAACTGTCTTTTAGGTCATATTTATCACAGTTGAAGAATATATATTTCTAATTTGATTCGCTTTTTTTACTAACTTACATTCAAATAACGCCTTATGAATACATTCCGTTTTGTTCTTTTTATTGCACTTATAGCAATGGTGTCAACCTCCTGTCGCAAAAAACTGGAATCAGGAGAAACTGCCGGTGCTATTAAAGCTACCATGGAGGAAACACTGGATTCTACCGGCACGGGTAGGCATTTGATACTCGATTTTGCAACTAATAAGGTTTATGCCTGTTGCAATTTTACGATTAATCGAGAGATGATGAGGGAGGGCAATGTAATCACCATAAGCTTTGGCACAGTCAATATGCCCTCAACCTGCCTTACCAGCCTGGGACCTGCTACCACCCATATAGATTTTGGGGTATTACCTAATGGCGTATATACTTTACAATTTATTTCAGGCACTGTAAGTACAAGTACCTTAACCGTAGATAATAATCAATACAAGTTATCGTCAATTTCAGGTACTAATATTTCGTTTGCCAGCACAACTTTATTGAAAGTGCCGGATAATACCATTTGGGGCTATGTATGTTTCGACTCCTCCGGTACCTATCCTGCTCTTTTGAATACTTTTTTTGATTCCTTAAGTATTATAGGTGCTCAAAATAGTTCATTTACCCCTGGTGATTATGGGTTTTTCCAATTATACGCAGGTAATACCTTCCCACATGATGATGGATGTTACCATAGTAGGTTGTTTATTTATAAATATACAGGTAGTAATCCCCGCTTAAAATCATTGGTTTGGGATTATTGGGGGCTATCGAAACAAACCTTCTACATCAATATGCATACCGACAAGGGGTATAATTACATGAGTTGGTAAGA
>CAIWHI010000478.1 GCA_903912435.1 uncultured Bacteroidota bacterium
CTATCATAACGCTGATTTTGGTCATCTAAAAGCCCCAATCTATACATGAACAACCTGTATATTTACACCATGAATTGGGCTTCCTTATTTACTACACAGCGCACGGGTGGAAAAGAAAACACTAGCCGCACTGCTGACTATGTGCGGAATTCTTTTATCAAAGATTATGACCGTATCATCTTTTCTTCAGCCTTCCGCAGGTTGCAAAATAAGACCCAGGTATTCCCACTTCCCGGTTCTATATTCGTGCACAACCGTCTTACCCATAGCCTTGAGGTTGCATCTGTTGGGCGTTCTCTGGGTAAGGCTGTGGGAGAGCAAATTGCTGAAAAATACCCCAATGAAAGTGCAGAATTTACTGAGTTTTACCGTCATGAATTAGCCTCTGTAATAGCTGCATCTTGTCTGGCACACGATATAGGCAATCCGCCCTTCGGGCATTCGGGCGAGGATGCCATAAGGGCGTTTTTTGAAGGTATGGAGGGCGAGACAAAGAAGATGATCACTGAGGCATTAAGCCCCAACCAGCTAAGGGATTTCACCAATTTCGAAGGTAACTCTAATGCACTAAGGGTATTGACCCACAATTATAACGAACCTGAACCCGGCGGCTATAGGCTCACTTATACTACCCTGGCATCATTGGCAAAATACCCTTGTTCTTCGATATCAGGGTTTAAAAAGGATTGCGGATTGATATCCACCAAAAAATCGGGCTTCTTTGATAGTGAGGCTAAGACCTACAAGAAGATAGCTGCTGCAATGAACATCCCTGAAAAGGAAGGATTCACTCAGGTCTATGCCCGCCACCCGTTTGTATATCTTACTGAGGCAGCTGATGATATTTGCTACCGGGTTATAGACCTTGAAGATGCACATAGGCTGGGGATACTATCCATTGAAAAGTTCATGGAAATGTTCCTTCCGTTTTTTGATACTGAAACGGAGTACTATAAAACCAGGCCTTATATAGAACAAAAACTAGCCAATATAGTAGACGACAACCAAAAAGTGCAATACATACGTGCCCGCTGGATAGGCCTGATGACAGAAAAACTGACCCAGATTTTCATGGAGCAGGAAGAAGCACTCTTAGCTGGGACTTTGGAAAAAGACCTGCTGAAATGTCTGCCCGAAAGTGCCCGTAAGCTGATAGACCTGATAAATAAATATTCGGTAAATTATGTATACAATTACAAGGCAGTAGTGGAAATTGAGATAGCCGGTTATAATGTGATAGGTGGGCTACTAAAAGAATTTGTGAATGCTGTCCTACACCCCGAACTGCCAAAATCTGGAAAACTAATAAAACTGGTTTCCCAACAATTCCCAATAAAAAACAAGGAATATGTATATGAAAACATACAATCGCTGGTAGACTTTATTGCCGGTATGACCGACCTATATGCCATTGATACCTACCGCAAAATAACCGGGATAACTATACCGGAGATTAGGTAAGGGGGTGTTAGGTTTTCCAAAGTCGCCTAATTAACGGTTTAATTTTGGCTAAAGCCAATTTTAATTTGAATCTCATACCCCGGCATAAATGCCGGGGCTACTAAAAAAATCACTTAAAAAGGGGTGGAAATTTGGTTACTCAATTATAAACCCCAATGATGTTTTTTAACTTTTAACTTTTGACTTTTGACTTCGTTAGCGCACCCCAAACACCTTAGCATATCAGATTTTACTTATGAACTACCTGATCACAGGATAGCTAAATTCCCATTGGCGGAACGTGATGCTTCAAAGCTGTTGTTGTACAGGGATGGGGCAATAAGTGAGGATATTTATAAAAACATAGCCAATCACATACCTGAAGGTGCATTGTTGGTTTTTAACCAGACCAAAGTAGTTAATGCCCGTTTGTTGTTCAAAAAGCCTACTGGAGGGCAGATTGAAGTGTTTTGTCTGGCTCCGTACCAATACCCGGATATACAAACGGCAATGCTGCAAAAAGGCAAGGTGCAATGGGAATGCCTGGTGGGTGGTGCTGCCAAATGGAAGCCTGGGATGGCATTGCAATTAACGAATGAAAATCCGGCTTTTACGTTAGAGGCAAGGATAGTGATTAGGGATGCTAATTCATTTATCCTGGGGCTGGAGTGGGATAATGACAGCCTCACCTTTGCAGAAGTGCTTCATTATGCCGGCAAGGTACCCCTGCCTCCCTATCTGCACCGTGATGCCCTGCTGAGCGATGAAACCCGCTACCAGACTATCTATGCCCGAGATGAGGGCAGTGTGGCTGCCCCTACTGCCGGGCTGCATTTTACCGATGGGGTAATGCAAAGCCTTAAAGAAAAAAATATTGATACTGCATTTGTAACCCTGCATGTGGGTGCAGGCACTTTTATGCCAGTGAAAAGTGCCACAATGGATGGGCATGATATGCATGAGGAGTGGATAGATGTGGGTATTGAAACTATAGAAAGACTAATTACCCAAAAGGAGCAAAAAATTGTAGCTGTGGGTACTACCTCTATGCGCACACTGGAAAGCCTGTATTGGATAGGGAACAATATTTTGAATGGACAAGTGCCACAACAGGGACAGGTGGCGGTAGGGCAATGGTTGCCTTATGAAGAACAACCTACTGCAACAACATCAGATGCATTTTTGGCTTTGAAAAAATATTTAGATGAGAATGGATTAAAAAGGTTGGTTACCCGCACCCAAATATTGATAGCCCCTGGGTATACTTTCAGAGTGGTGAGTGGCATGGTGACCAATTTCCATCAGCCGCAAAGTACCTTATTGTTGCTTGTGGCAGCCATGATTGGTGACCAGTGGCGCAATGCCTACCAATATGCCATGGAGCATGATTTTAGGTTTTTAAGCTATGGAGATGGGGGGCTGTATTGGTGTGTAAGGTGGTAAGCAATGGGAAAACCTTCTGTAATATTCTAGTCTTAAATAAAAATAATTGAATTGCTACGATGTAATAAATCGCTCATCATCAATTGAATTGATGATACCCATTCCAACCACTTTTTCACCCTCTAATATCTTGAACAAAGCACCTGGTCTTAGATTTTCAGTAATATTTCTGGATGGAAGCAATTTGACAGTAGCAATTGCAGAGTTACCTGGCTGTAGTTCATTAGAATCAGGAAAAATAATTTCACCCGAAAAATGCTGCTTTGAGCCATATGAAAATGAAGGCCTGTAATGATTGTATACTGGTTTTTTTCTGCCGCCACTATTAGTAGACAAAAGTGACAACTCAGCGGTAAAATTGTAAACAATTTTGTGGGTTATCATAATTTTTCTTCTTTTATTAGGGTAATACTATTATTGACGACAAATAATATCACCCTTTCAGGGTTCTATCAAATTTTAGCAATAACTTTCTATAATCATACCAACCCTTCGGGTTTCCATCATTTTCAGTTGGCAGGCATAGTGCGATAGGGTTATTTTTTGTATGATTATCAACACTATCCAATAATCAAGTTTAACCGCAATTTTCAAAAGCCTGAAATCGCAATATTCCCTTAAAGCTCAATACACACATTCTTTGGCTCGGTGAAAAAACGGAGGGCATCCCAGCCGCCTTCACGGCCTACACCACTATTTTTAAACCCACCAAATGGGGTACGCAAATCACGGAGCAACCAGCAGTTGACCCAGATAATTCCGCTATGTACTTTGCCTGCTACACGGTTGGCGCGGCTAATGTCCTGTGTCCAGATAGTTGCAGAGAGGCCGTAATCACTGGTATTGGCTAGTTGAAGGGCCTCTTCTTCGGTGCTAAATGGCTGTATGGTAACTACTGGGCCAAATATTTCTTCCATATTGGTGCGGCAATGCGGACCCAGACCTTCAATGATAGTCGGCTCTATGAATAAACCATTTTCACACCTTCCGCTCATTTTCAATGCCTGGCCACCTGCAAGTATGGTTCCACCTTCCTGCTTAGCTAATTCAATGCAGCTTAATACCTTATCAAAATGCAATTGACTCACCACGGCTCCTTGCTTGCTGGTATCTTCCAGTGGGTCGCCTACAGTGAGTTTTTTGGTGCGTGCTATAAATTCATGCTTAAATTTCTCGTAAATCTTGTCTTCCACCAATATGCGGCTACCACATAAACATATCTGCCCCTGGTTACTGAAAGAGGACATGATGGTGGTATTCATCATTTTGTCCCAATCGCAATCGGCAAAAATGATATTGGGGTTTTTACCGCCCAGTTCCAATGATATTTTTTTGAACATTGGCGCAGCAGTGGACGCGATTTCCTTCCCTGCCCTGGTACTACCTGTAAATGATATTGCCTTGATACCCGGATGGGTCACTATTGCCGAGCCACATCCCGGGCCTGTGCCATGCACAATATTAAGCACCCCAGGAGGCAGGCCTGCTTTGCGGCAAATGATACTGAGCAAGTAGGCTGTCATTGGAGTAACCTCGCTGGGCTTGGCTACAACACAATTGCCAGAAGCAAGGGCCGGGGCAATCTTCCAGGTAAACAGGTAAAGTGGCAGATTCCAGGGGGAGATGCAACCCACTACACCTACTGGTTGGCGCAGGGTATAGTTGATGGCTTTATCCTCCATATTATGGCTCTCGGTACTGAAATGCATGATGCCGGTAGCAAAAAACCTGAAATTGCTCGATGCCCTGGGTATGTCTACCCTTTTGCTGAGGGATAATGGTTTGCCATTGTCATTTGTTTCGGCAAGGGCTAATGCATCTAAATTATCATCAATAAGCTGGGCAATCCTATTCAGGATTTTGAATCTTTCCTCAGCAGGGGTGGTACTCCATAATGGGAATGCAGCCCTGGCAGCACCTACCGCCTCTTCCACATCATCAATATCACTATCAGGGGTTTGGCTATATACCTCACCTGTGGCAGGGTTAGTATTAGGCATGTATTTCCCGTTTATTGGGGCCTGTAGTTCACCGGCAATATAGTTGGCAATGTGGGAAGGAGCAGCTAAATTCATAAAACAAAAGTAAGGAAAAAATAAAGCATTACTTGTACCTACCTAATCCGTAGTTGGAAACAGGTTGGATTCAATTATATCAATCAAATTTACCAAACCCTACTTCCCTACTACAAACTTTATACGCACTTCCTCAGTACCATTCATTAAATGAAGCAGGTAGAATCCGTTTGGTAGTGGGTCGGCAAGCAGCATGCGCTCATGGATTATTTCATTAGTTGGAGTGATTTGGGTTTTGTATACCTGGCGACCATTTATATCTGTTATAAGGATGGTTATGGGTTCTTTTGGTGAGTTGGACAATGTCCCATTTAGTATGAAGTCGCCTTGATTGGGGTTTGGTTGTATGCTGAAATTATTTGGGGTAGTTTCATTTGCAATGATAAATAGTGACTCGTCATCGAGATGGGGTGTAGCACCAACTATTATATTTTTTGTGGCTGAAGTGCTACAACCTGCTCCATTTGTAACTGTATAACCAATAATCAATGTACCTGTGCTTACACCAGTTACAACCCCGGTTAGGGAACCAACAGTGGCCCTGGATGCATTTGCACTAGCCCATATCCCACCTGTAGTAGCATCGGTAAGAGTGATGGGTAGGCCACTGATAGAAACCGCTGATGGGCCTGCTATAGCGGCTACCGTAGGATTGGCCGCTACACTCATTGTTTTAAAAGCCTTACAACCACTTGGCAAGGCATAGGTGAGTATGGCATTTAGATTAGCTGCCAAACCGGTTACTATACCAGAAGCGGAACCTATAGACGCTATTGTGGCACTGCTACCGCCACTATACCATGTGCCACCCGGTGTGGCATCGGTAAGTGTAGTAGTCCGATATTGGCATACACTTGATGATCCTGTAATGGGTGCAATTGGATTTACAGTAGCTGTAAGTAGAGCGGTGCAACCTGAAGCTAAGCGATAGCTGATGATTGTAGTTCCTGCCGAAACTCCGGTAATTGTTCCGGTACTGCCTATTGTGGCTATGCTAGTATTACTACTGCTCCAGGTACCACCTACACTGGCATCAGAGGCTATAACAGTAGAACCCTGACACAATGGGGTGGTACCAGGTATGATGATAGGTGAAAGTGCATTGACACTTACCGATGAATAGATGCGACATGTGCTACCTAATGAATAAGTGATATTGGCACTTAAACCACCGGCTATACCGGTAACAATACCTGAAGCAGAACCCACAGTAGCAATGGTTGGTGAACCAGAACTCCATGTGCCGCCTGGTGAAGAATTGGAAAGTGTAATAGTTTGGCCTACACATAATGTTGATGGACCGCTAATAGGAGAAATGGCATTGACAGTGATGCCAAAAGTTGTTATACAACCAGTTGGCATTATATATGAAATGGCTAATGTGCCGCCTGTAACACCTGTAACTATGCCGGTTGCTCCACCTACGGTTGCAATACCGGGATTAGAGGAAAGCCATGTACCACCAATGGTAGGATCAGTAAGGGTAATTGTTTGCCCTGAGCAAACACTGGTAGGGCCTGAAATGGCACTTAATGGATTTACAGTTATTGTTGTTATTGACCTGCAACCTGAACCTAGAGTATAGGTTACATTGGCATTTAGATTTCCGGCTATACCTGTGGCAATGCCTGATGATGTGCCAATGGTAAGAATGGTAGGTGCACTACTTGCCCATGTTCCGCCTGATACCGAATTGGATAAGCTAATATTCTGACCAACACATACCGATGATGGGCCGATAATGGGACCAGCAAATCCAGCACTAACAGTGGTAGTATTGAAGCAACCAGTAGTAAGCTGATAGGTAATAATTGCACTACCTGCGGCTACGCCTGAAACAATTCCTGAAGTTGAGCCAATAGAGATAATGGAAGAGTTGGAAGAAGACCACACACCACCAGTAGTTGAGTTACTGAGGGTGGCAGTACTGCCCATACAAAGACTTGTGACACCGGAAATATTTGCCGGAGTTGGGTTTACGGTAAATGCCATTGTAGTTGTGCTTCCTGATAAGGAATAAGTAATGATAAGGGCACCTGGAACTAAGCCTGTTACAACCCCGGTTAGGGAGTCTATACGGGCAAGGGTAGGATTGCTGCTTGTCCATCTGCCACTACCTGTGTCACTAAGCGCAGTTGATTGACCTACACAAACATGGTTGGAACCGGTGATTGGCCCTAATGAATTATTGACGGTAATTATTTTAGTACTCACAGCTGCCCCGCACGTATTGGTCACCCTATAAGTAATGAGTGAGGTACCAGATGATACGCCTGAAACTATCCCACTTAGGGAGCCAATGGTAGCTATTGCAGTACTGGTGCTTATCCAGGTGCCACCTGAGGTGCTGTTAGTAAGGGTGATGGTTGCACCGGGAGCAACTGATGAAGGACCTGAAATTGAACCAACTGTTGGCAGAGGAAGTACCGTTACGGTAAATGTGGTAATTCCTGATAACAAATAGCTTATTACTGTAGTACCCGGAGCAATTCCTGATACAATACCTGTGGTGGAACCAATTGTCGCAACACCGGTATTGCCACTAATCCAATATCCGCCCGGGCTGCTATTAGTCAGAGTGGTGGTTGTAGCGGTACAAAAAGAATTGGCACCGGTAATTGGTGCAACATGATTCAAGCTGCCACCTAATGATAGTCCATTGATGCCCGTATCGGATGAATAGTAACCCCATCCGCCGGTTGTTGTCTGGCCACTGGCATAGTACCTTAACCATACTGGCTGTGTATTGGGTAGGTTTTGAAGGGCACTAATACCCGACAAGTTGATAGTAGGCATGATAACTGATGTGCCAATAGTAACAAAAGGACTACCTATCAATGTAAAGGTAGACCCATCGAGGCTATAAGCATATTGGGCAGTGACTCCGGGTGATACGGCAAAACTTGAAGTGCCTGTATAACGGGCATCTATGGTTGACAATGATAGTAGGTATCCGGTATCGGCTTTTATTTTCACCTGATAGTAGTCGGTATTAGTTGTAGAAATACCATTATTCTGGAATCCGGCAGAACGGAAAGAATTTGCACCGGAACTAGATGGACTACCTGAGCCACGGGTAATATTAGTTGAGGCTATAGTAGTATCAAGGTAAGAATGTACTGAAGTTGCGACCCAGGTTGCTACATTATTGGCACCAGTAAAATCCCAGGCAAGTAGACTGGTAGCACCATTATCTACCTGGGCTTCTATTACCCTTTGTATTCCGGTATCTACATTCGAGAAGAAATCATAACCTGTTAGGGCTTCAATACTATCTACCGATACCCTATAGTAATCCCATGAATGGGCATTTACGGTTTGGGTATTAGGCATTAGTACGGCTATTACCCTGGTGCTGGTGCTCACCCTAGATAGGTCACTACTATCCACCGAAAGCACCATGATAATTTTCCAGTAAGCAGACGGTACTTTTATATTACCCGATGCTATACTTGTAGTAGTGCCACCCAGGCTACCAGTACCCCCATTGCCATACCCGCCTGCTATAATATACATTTCCTTACCCTGATTGATAAGCGAACGGCAATATTCTTCAAGGTCGCCCCAGGTTTGCTGGTTCATTACCGGTGCTTGAGGCGAAATGTTGGACATTTTGAAGGTATTGGCATTGTCGGTATCGCTACCATCCCTGTCATCTGATGGACATAGGTGACCTCGGTCGAATCCACTGCCGGTATAGTTTGATGTAGATGCCCTAAAATAACCAGCAGGTAAGCTTAGGTCCTGGGTAAAGCAATTGCAACGGGTAGCAGTTCCCTTCCATGCACGGCTTAGGTGCCAACTTACCCAATTGGCCATACCTTTTGAGTTATTGTAAGATAGGGCATATTGTGACCGAATAAGAAGGAAATTATTAGAGTCTGAAAGTGATGAGGTAGCCCCACTTGGGTTACCCATTGCCAGGTTATTATCTCTTGTGGGGATTGTATCTGCCTGGGCCAGTGATAAATAGGGAACCAGGCAAACGAGTATAGTTATCAGTAGCTGAGTTAACCTGCCAGCAGTTGATAGGTATGATAAGCGGCCTTTTATATTGAGAATTGACATTAGTAGCGGATTTTTATTGCAATTGCAATTTCGTTAAGGGCATTTAGCCATTAAAATAAGACAATAATTGGATATGGGTAGATTATGTTATTGTTAGGTGGGGGGATTTTGTTGAAAATACTATGTTTCATATCTCTAAAGAGACTTTTCAAGTCTCCTATTGGATATGAAACATGCTTTTCAGAAAACAGTTTCTGGTTACTAAAATTGAGCTTAATTGTACTATTTCTTCCCCCCTTTAGGAACAACTGCCTTCTTCGGCTTACAAAATTTCCCATCTACGTATACCTTTCTGCCTAATGGAGAGACGTAATAGCAGCCACCACGTGGACCACGGTGGTATACATGACCTGGTTTTTGAGTAGAGGGGAATGACTTTTCACCACCCTTGTATTTAGGCCATGGGTATTGGTAACAATTATAGTTATTGGGGTCATCCTCTTCAGGGCCAAAATAGGGTATGAGGTCTACCAGGTCTGGGTAGGTATTGTCAGAAGTGTCATTTTTAGAATAGCTCACCAAAGTCGGGCTTTTGACTACATACTTCTTACTTACCCAACCATCCATAGATGTATGACCGTTTTTGGTTTGTTTTGACTTTACTCTTATGTAATAGTATCCGGCAATCAGAGATTTTTTGTTTTCATAACCTTTTATGATGGGTTGTAATTTCATAGCACAACCCTTATGGGCTATGGCATATACATTGTATATTTGATCAGGACGGTCGCGAATGAGTAGGTTATTGGTATTGGCATACACATATTTCTGACCCATACCAGATATACAAGTGCATACCATGCATAATAGGGGTAGAAGGAATTTTACCATCTCCTGAATTAAGGATTTTTCAAAAATAGAATATCCGGGAAAAGGTTCTTTTGGTCGGTAAAGCTCATTTTGGCTTTTACGTAGCTGATTACCGACTTGCAGAATGCTTTGTCTATATAAATTATCCCCATTTGGTTGTTGGGAAGCAGGTAGCACTTTGCATATGTGCTTTTAGGTGCAGGGAATTTTATGGTTGAATACTTGAAAGCATGACTGCACTCCGCTTTTTTTAAGATAAGCAAAAGGGTATCATTACCTTTCATTTTGTAACTCAGATTAAAGAGCATCTGGTTATTGTAAATATTCCACTCCAGGGTATCAGCTATCATGCTTAGCATTCCGCTGGTATTTTCATCAGGTTTCACGCTTGAATCTGCTACCCAGGTGCCGTTAAATTTACTGTATTGCGCCTGTGCCGGGGCAGAAAAAAGGAATAAACAAATGCACAGGGATAGGGTTAATTTTAATAGAGATGGATGGAACATGTTCGTTTACAATGATTATATAAGTGCAAAATTAAGCAATAAAGGCATTTGAATGTTTGATTGGTGTTAGAAATGGGTAATCAATCAAATAACTTATTTCCCAAAATCTTTCCTTATTCCAAATACACTCCACCATAAGGGTATTAATTATTATTTTTGCACGGCAATTGTTCATTAGGAACGTTGCAATAATAACTTCCACAAGTTGGAGCAGTAATTTTTCTTTTTTTCAAGGCGTAAAAGCTGCGAATATTGAAATATTTAAAGCCGTTTACAACGCAGAAAAAATATAAAAAGAACAATTCATTTGTCGAAGTTATTATGGCATCGTTCCTTACCCAATACGATAAGATATGAAGTTCCGCAATTTTAAGATGGTAGATTTCGTGGTTTATGGCCGCGGTTGTTTTAATCAGCTCGATGAGATACTGGCACC
>CAIWHI010000479.1 GCA_903912435.1 uncultured Bacteroidota bacterium
CGAAGGGTTTATATTATTATAGAACAACATTACTAATGTTTAGAAAACCCTGAAGGGGTGATATTATTTCACAACATAACGGCAAATAATATCACCCCTTCAGGGTTCATCTCTAATTCTCTGCCATTTACTACAATTATATCAACCCTTCGGGTTTTGTTGTTTTAATTCATTTACCCTGATTTTTTTTCCTATTTCTTTCTTTCGCACCAAAAATTACTTAGATTTGATTTTTAATTCAAAATTTGTGATTAAAATGAAGGCAATTTTACTAACGGCAGCAGCTTTTCTGGCTTTTGCGGGTGGTTTGTCTGCACAGAATTTGCCTCCCGACTATCTTTGGGAAGTAGGCATTAATGGCGGGGCAAGTGTTATTACAAGGCCATTAGGCCCTACCGACCCATACCAGGGCACGAGAACAAAAATTGTTGCCGATTACTCTGCACGCCTCAACTATTATCCCGACCCACACTGGATGCTCACTGCCGATATAGGTACCCGCAAATGGGAAACCTATGCAACCTGGCAATTACCAGTCCGTTTTGGCCAGTACCTGCAACCTCGCGATGTTTCTTTTCTTGAGGCAGCCCATGCTATTACCGAAAATGTAGGCATCAACTATGTAGTGCCATTTTATACCAAATACTCAAGGGTAAATAGTGCCAACCTTTATTTCGGTGCCACAGTTGGCTTGGTTACAACAGTAAATGATGGTTCATCAACGTTCAGCACCTACAAGTCACCTTCCGATTCTGGTTACAAGTATATGTCATCTTACCATTATTCGTTTGGCTTTGGCTATAGCTATGGCATACAGGCAGGCTTTACCTATTATATCCTCCCTCGCTTAGGTGTTAACATCGACCTTGCTATGCGCTATGCAAGCGTACATACCACCGACCAGAATTACCGCAAACAAAATGACGACTTTTATCTGTTATACTTCCCTGAAACCATTGGTGTAAGGTGGAGATTCTAATTTTTAAAATACTATTTGTTTAAAGGCTCCTTTTGGGAGCCTTTATTATTTTTATGAGAACTCAAAATGTCCTTTCGGCCTTTATTTCATATCAACGGAATACAAAAGTGACGTTTATAAAATAACTGTATTTGCAAATGTTGCACACTAATGTTTGCCCCAGAGGGGCTATAGGTTTGTAGAAATCAAAATTATCGGAATATGAAAATTGCCCCAGAGGGGCTACCGGTTTATTCCAAGGAAGATTACATACATATGCCACCTGCCCTACATACAGAAATCACATTAAAAAATCCCCTCCCACAACCCTCAAATCACCCCCATTCGTTACTGGTAAGTGAAAACAACAACAATAACACCAACAAACCTGTTTTTTCCTAAATCTTTAATTACTTTTGAGTTCTGACAAAATAAAACAATAACAAACATGAAATCAAACATTAATATCCAGGTTGAACTGGCTGAAGATAAGATGCCGGAAGCTATACAATGGAGTGCCCCGGATGGTGGTGTGGCTGATTGGCAGAATGCCAAAGCAATTTTATTGGGCCTTTGGGACGGACAGGAAAAATCTGCCCTCCGCATAGACCTTTGGACTAGTAAGATGATGGTAGACGAAATGAACGACTTCTTTTACCAAACTTTTTATGGCATGGCCGATACTTATGTTCGTGCTACTAAGAATCAGGAGTTGGCTAATGAGCTAAAGGAGTTCGCTAAAAGCTTCCACAAAAAAGCAATAGCTGCAACAGATAGCAATAAATAAGTAAACTAATAATAAGCAGGGCATATATACCAACACAAAACTGGTATATATGTTTTGTAATTTTTATAAGACTATAAAACACAATAAATATGTCGCTTGAACTACGAGTAATGGAGGAGCTGAAAACAGCAATGAAGGCGAAAGATGAGGCCGCATTGCGTAGCCTTAGGGCCATTAAAGCAGCTATAATTATTGAAAAAACCAACGAAGGTGCCAATGGCGAAATAAATGAAGCAACCGAAACTAAAATGCTTCAGAAACTAGCCAAGCAGCGCAGGGATTCCCTGGAAATATTTACAAAACAAAACCGCGAAGACCTTGCCGCTAAAGAAAGGGAAGAACTAGCCATCATAGAAAGGTTCCTACCTAAGCAAATGACACCCGAAGAGTTGTTCGCGGCAATAAAGGCAATTATTGAGCAGGTAGGCGCCAAGAGCCCTGCCGATATGGGCAAGGTAATGGGTGTAGCCAGCAAGCAACTGGCAGGCAAAATAGATGGTAAAGCCATCTCCGATGCTGTAAAGCAACTTTTGGCATCTTAGATTTTTTTTTGCAAAATAGATAAGATCTTTTCATAGTAGCCCCGGCCTTAGGCCGGGGAACTAAGCCTTAAGTAAATTGGCTTTAGTCAAAATTGATGCGCACTGCTACCTAATATATTTGAAACAACAATACAACTACCAACAATACTACTTTTCTTTAATTCCCCAAAAAACCTATTCTGGCCCTCCTTTTCAGGCATAGTTTCATAGGGTTTTTGGGGTATATAATTAGATATGGTACTAGATATAATAAGCCTTATTGTACTTATTCTATTTTTCATCCGTGGCTATACCCGCGGTGCTATAGTGGCCATATTCTCCGTATTAGCCATATTATTAGGCATTCTTTGCGCCTTGAAACTCTCCCAATCCCTATCAGCCTGGCTGCTCGAAAATGGCTATGTCACCTCAGGCTGGGTAACAGTGATTAGCTATGTAGCCCTCTTTATTGGAGTAATAATACTTGTTAATTTCATTGGCAAACTATTACAAAAAGCACTAGAAAATCTTTTCCTTGGCACAGTCAACCGGCTTATTGGTGGCCTGCTCTATCTCATTTTGGGCCTCATTTTCTGGAGTTCCCTATTGTGGATTGGCACAAAATCGGGCATTATAACCCCCGCCCTTATAGCTGGTTCGCGCACCTATTCATGGCTTACCCATATAGCACCCTGGTTCTTTGTGCAGGCGGGCAAATTATTGCCATTTGTAAAAGACACGTTCGAAAAACTCAACCATTTCTTCGATACCATCAACCAAAAGTCTCCTGGCCATGTGGGTGCTCATAGATAATTACGACTCCTTCACCTGGATATTATACCATTATTTGTTGCAAACAGGTCATCCATGCACAGTTTACAGAAATGATGAGATTACCATCCCACAGCTTGCAGACTTAAATCCCGAAAGGCTTATACTATCCCCCGGCCCCGAAACCCCCGCCAGGGCAGGTATCACCATGCAGGCCATTGATTATTTCCACAAGCGCATACCCATTTTAGGCATATGCC
>CAIWHI010000480.1 GCA_903912435.1 uncultured Bacteroidota bacterium
CAGTTCCTTTGCTTACATCATTTGCCTGAAACATACCATTGATACCGGCAGTAAAATCCCAGCCTGACTGGTTATGGATATAGTACTTCACATCATAGGTATAGGTATTTAGTTGTAGGTACAACCCTGGGATATCTGAATATTCCGGATGGCTATACTCCCGTCTCACACTCCTTTCAAAACCGGCATTTAATACCATTAATCCACCCCAAAGGTTAATTTTATTTGAACTCATCACCCTATAGTGCTGAACCAGTTGGTGCAATAGAGGCAATTTATAGGTATTCAAATCAGCATTACTCACTATTGGCCTAAATGTATCTGCCTCTGTAATTTGTCGGGTAAATTGTCTGCTTGCCGAATCCCTGCTACCATCGGGTATAGCCTGTAGGTCATTATACAAGCTAAAATCTAAATGGGAAGTTCCCCATTTTTTGGTCATACCCAATGATGCATTGGCATCCGTCTCCCTGAAATTGGTACCATAAACCTTTCCATCTATAGGCGTGGAATAGTCCATTGCCATTTTGTTAGTCACCCTGCCCTGCCAGGTAATTCCATTTTTATTTCCTGCCATGTTCACAGAACCTCCTACCAGATTATTGTTAGACTGATAGTCTAATGAAACATCGCCTAATATCTTACCATCAGGTGGTGGAGGGGCCGGAATTAGGTTAACCACGCCCGCTATGGCATCCGAACCATATATAAGGCTAGCCGGACCTTTTACAAGTTCCACCCTGTCCACCCCATATTCATCTACCTCTATGCCGTGCTCATCGCCCCATTGCTGCCCCTCCTGCCTCATGCCATCATATAGGGTAAGTACCCTGTTATACCCCAGCCCCCTGATAAAAGGTTTAGATACATTGGGCCCCGTGGTCACTTCCGACACACCAGGTACCTTTGCTATCGCATCAATAACATTTGTCCCTGCATTTTCCTTCAGGTATTCATGATTAATGACTACTACTGCCACAGGGCTTCTATTAATTTCTGTAGCTTTCGATTGCCCCGTTATTACCACTTCCTTACCCTCAATAGCACTCTCTGAAAGTACAAAATCTTGTAAATTCTCGCCACCCTTTATACTTAATGAAACCGTATTTTTGGCATAACTCAGCATACTTACCACCACAATATATTTCCCTTTGGGTACGTCTTCAATCCTGTAATGGCCTGTAACATCAGATATAGATCCTAATTTCAAATCGGGTATTTCAACTACTGCACCGGGCAAGGTAGCACCTGAGGCATCCTTTATTATACCTGCCAAAACATTTTGAGCTATTGCCCTCATGTTTAAAGCCAGGCAAAGGAAGATTACTACTATCCTAAAACCACTTTTTTGATACATTAAATTACAATTATCATTTACCTGATGTAAGCAGGTAAACACTGAATAAATGATACAAATCCACAACCAGCATTACACTGATTCTCGATTGCGTATCTATTAAGCCCTGGAGTAGGCATATTTATGCCCTACTAAAACAACACAAGGATGTATTGGGCGGTCCTCTCAATAATTGCAGCCTTTGATAAACCTGGCAATCAAGCTTGTAAATAGGCAAAGTGTAATGACCAATAAACTTTACCTGCCTGAAAGGAATATATATAGGGTCTGACGCAACAAAAGGTGCTAGTACAAAACCTAAAAAAGAACAGTGGGTATGTTTATTGCCAAGAGATAACTCCCCCTTTTTATATTCATGGTGAACTGTATCTGAGTGGTGGTAAAAAAGCGTATGCAGGTATTCCTTTGGTGCTACCCCTGCAAGGAAGACCACCAACAAACACCAGCTTACTATTTTTATTACACCAGTCCTCATTATACAATTACTTCTTGTATTTTATCTGTTGGTTCATTCTTATCAGTCAGTTGGTTACACTTTTCACAGGAACCATAAATAAGGGTATGCATTCCTGCAACCCTAAACCCACCAGGAATATTAATTTCAGGAGTCTGAACAGCCTGGAGGCAAAACATCCTGCCACAGTCGTTGCAGTTAAAATGTACATGGTTCTCAGCATGATGCTTACCTGGGCAGGTATGGTGACAAATGGCAAAACGGGTACTACCCTGGGTATCAAACACCTTATGCACGAGGCCAGCATCCTCAAAATCTTTCAATATGCGGTAAAGAGTCACCCTATCTATATCCAAAAAAAGGGCTTCCAGTTCGGCATGAGAATAGGCCATATGGCTACGGGTCAGTTCGGCATAAACCAGTTGCCGGGCCGGTGTGGCTTTCAATCCCTTATCCCTTATTTGCTGAACGATATCCAATATTAAATAATTGCGCTGCAAAGATAAGTAAATGCAACAATGTTGCGTTTAAGATTTTTTATTTAACTTCGCACTACAATTTGAAACAATCCCCACTTAAGCTTAGGATACCTATAAAGGACCATGAATAAAGAAATACCAGCACCACAATATGATAAGGCCGGCATAGCAAGCGCAATGCTATGCACCATTCATTGCCTGGTAGTGCCGGTATTATTTATCCTAAAGTCTTATTGGACAGGCCACTCCTCACTTCAACTGCCCTGGTGGTACGAAAAAGTTGACTATTTATTCCTTGTTATCAGTTTCATTGCCGTTTATCATTCAGCAGGGCATACCCCGGTCAAGGCGATTAAAATCTCCCTGTGGATTTTCTGGCTGGCATTGGCCATAGCCCTAATGGCACACGAAACACTCCATTGGCTGGCCTACATAGCTTCCACCGGATTAATAGCCACCCATTTCGTCAACCTCCGCAGGTTAACCAGGGCTCCAAAATTGTCGGGGCAATAGTAAGTTAGAGATCATAATTAACAGCAATCCCTATTATCTCCAGATGGTTTTCAACCCAATATTTCAGGAATTTCCCATCCCAAAAACCACCTTAATTGCACGATAATTTGAAAACACCAAAAACCCCATTATTTTTGGAGTAAATAGATTGACAATGGCTAAGAAGATTAACCCTAAACAGGCAGCACCCGCCCCTCAAAAGCCCGCAACACCAAGGCCTGCAGGCCCTGTAAAGGCTAATGAAACTACCGATACTGCCCCAAAAAAGAAATTCTCCATCACCACTACCCTATGTATTGCATTGGCACTCATATCGTTTGTGGTCTATTTCAACACTCTTAAGGGTGGCTTCGTGCTTGACGATTCTGTTGTTACTACCAAGAATAGCATTGTAATGTCGGGCTTTAAAGGCATTCCCGAATTATTGGTTACCCCCCGTATGAAAGGGGTAGCCTATTTCAAAAACGACAACTACAGGCCTCTCTCGCTGGTGATGTTTGCTGCCGAGGTAGAACTGTTTGGGGTAAATCCTGGGCCAATGCACTTTTTTAATATCCTCTTTTTTGCAGGGTGCATCGTCTTGCTCTTCCTCTTTTTCGATAAACTCTTCGACCGCAAAAAAACGGTCGTCGCCCTCATAGCCGCTCTGCTCTTTGCCCTCCACCCTATACATACCGAGGTGGTGGCCAATATCAAGAGCCGTGACGAGATTATGTGCTTTTTCTTTGCCTTTGCCGCCCTCAATTTGTTCCTCGACTATATGAAAAAGGGCAAGTTCCTCCTCCTCATTGCAGGTACCATCCTCATGTTCCTATCACTGGTTTCCAAGGAAACCTCGTTTACCCTACTGGCAATCATCCCGCTTATCTTCTTCTTCATCCGTAACGAAGACCGCAAGCGGGCCATTTTCATTATGGTGGGTGTGCTGGTAGCAGCGGCAGTGTTTATGGTTATCCGCACCAAGGTGCTTAATGCTTACAATTGCAGCACCAGTGCGGTAGAATTTATTGACAATGCACTAGTTAGGGCCAATGGTATGGAGCGTTTTGCAACCCCAATACTCATCTTGGGCAAATACCTCTACCTCCTTATCATACCCTACCCGCTCAATAATGACTATTGCTTCAACTCCATCCCCTATGTAGGCTTTGGCAATATATGGGTGTTATTGTCGCTGGCTATCTATATAGCAATGGCTGCAGTGGCTGCAATTCGCTTCTTTAAAAAACACGACGACCCCTGGGCATTTGCAATCATATTCTATCTGGTAACACTTTCCCTTTTCTCCAATATCCCCTTCCTTATTGGTGCCGAAATGGGCGAAAGGTTCCTATTCTATGCTTCGGTAGGCTTCTGCCTTGCAGCAGGACTAGCTATTGAAAAATGGATTATCAAAAAAGAAATGCCCCTGCCCGAATACCTTAAGTATACCCCACTATTGGCA
>CAIWHI010000481.1 GCA_903912435.1 uncultured Bacteroidota bacterium
ATGCTGTAAGAAGCATGAATAGTGTATTATCAACTCTGGTTGCTTAATATTATTATTAATATTTTCTATAAAATACCCTGTGTAATAGCAGGGTATTTTTGTTTAAACCTATATCTGGCTTTATCAAAACATATAAAGCACCCTTAGATTAAGGAGATTATTAAATTGGCCTGCATTGGCATAACCGAAGCCTGCGGGTACCCTGTCCATTGGCCGCATGGGGACAATGGAATACTGGAAGCGGGCATTGATGGACAGTTTTTGGTAGAGCTTATGGGTAGCACCAAAAATATAGTTTAGGTCGGTAGTATTGAAACGGTTTAATTCGGGGTCAATGATGATATACCTGTCTGACTGTATCCATTCATCTGAATTAATAAGTCGGGCATAAGAAATACCAGTTTCAATATCAAAGTCGTGATAGATATAATGTAGTGTAACAGGAACCTCTACATAATTAAGGTCCATAAAGTACTTGGCCACAAAATTGCCAAATGCCGGAGACCAGGCTAAATCTTCACCCCTACTACCCTTCTGGCTATAGAGGAGCTCCATACTTGCCCCAAATCTATTGGTAAAATGAACGTATACTATACCACCGGCATTCAAGCCCAATTTATGGTAGCCAAAGTAGGTATCGCCATCCACCTGGGTAAAGTTGGCACCTAGTATCAAGCCACCACTGAACACTTTAGGTTCATCAGATGAGCCGGACTGTGCAAGACAGGTATGTCCAATAATTAACAGCCAAAATAAATAGACAAGCCACTTCATTCTATTCAAAATTAAGGAATAGTGGGAGATTTTAGGGAGAATAATATTCGTTATTAAGTAAGTACTAATAATCTACTTTTTTTTCCAGTTCACCGGTTTCGGAGTAGTATTCCCAAGGTCCGGTTTTGGTGTTATGGAAATCTGGGTGCTTTGTAATAACTGCTTTTTCGTTACCTGTTACCGGGTCTACTACTATTTGGGTATCTATAGCTTGCACTAAGGTAGCACTATAGAATCCATTGATTTTCAACTTACCATTCTGGTAATACTCCTGATAACTGCCCGAAAGGCAGGAGGCCATTTCCCCATTATCTACTATTATAGCATAGTTGTAAATATCCATTATTTTACCATTAGGATAAAACTCTTGCCATGTGCCCACAGGTTTGCTACGTCTATAATATCCTGTAATTTTCACTTTACCAGTTTCATAGTGCTCAGTCCACTTTCCATCAAGCCAATATTTATCCCCTTCCAAAATATAGGCACCTTCAATAAGCAACTTCAAATTCTTATTATATAATTTATAATAAGATGCTTCTTCATTAATGCAAACCATATTACTGGTATCGCCACTAGCAGTAAAGAACTTCACAGAATCGTTCTCCCTAATCAGCTTATTTTCATCTTCTGAAATAAATGCAAAAGGAATTGAGACCTGTGCTAACAGATTACAAATACTACCAAACATTAAACATACAATCAACGATAATCTTACCATTATTAGCTATATTTTTCCACCCTACCTTCTTAATACCCCGACAATAAAAAACAAAATCAATCTTTCTTTCTCTTCGCGGTCTTGGGTTTTACCAACTCATAAGAATGATCGATAAACTCCTTTAAATGCCTGTTGGTGAGCGAATTATCAACAATTACCGTATTCCAATGTTTCTTATTCATATGGTATCCTGGCAATACAGATGCAAATTCATCCCTTAGCTCAATGGCACACTCAGGATTACATTTTACATTAAACTGAAGAGGCTGAGCATCAAGACTTACCAACAGGAACAATTTGCCACCCACCTTAAATACTAAGGTACTTTCACCAAATGGGAAACCTTCCTCTACATCGAGTTTCTCTAAAACATAAGCCCTTAATTCTTCTATGTTCATGAGTGCAAAGGTAAAAAGTATATGGTCAAAAGCTAGACTTTAAGGCTAAATTATGGGAATGTTTCGCAATAATTATCTTATGATTAATTTAATATAAACTTGGTTTTTGCGTTCCAAATCAAACTAAATTTAAGTGTATTTATAAAACAAAATACACAAGTTTATGGAAAACACAATAGCAAATGAAGTAGAAACTAATGCAGAATTAGTAGAAACAGTTGAAAGTGAAAATTCAAACGAAAACATTACCAATGAGAGTAATGAATCAAACGAAACCGCTGAAGATTCAGAGATAGAATCAGAAGAAGGTTCTGAAGACGAATCAGAAGAAGGTTCTGAAGACGAATCAGAAGAAGGCTCTGAAGACGAATCAGAAGAAGGCTCTGAGGATGAATCAGAAGAAGGCTCTGAAGACGAATCAGAAGAAGGCTCTGAGGATGAATCAGAAGAAGGCTCTGAGGATGAATCAGAAGAGGCTTAATTCACATTTTATTAGTGGTTTGAGAAGAATATGATTCTCCCATCAGCATTTTTGTTATTCATTAAAAAAAGTTTTTCCATTCTTACTTTACTAAATCAAACCAAAATAGGAATAGGCATGATACCAATCATGCCTA
>CAIWHI010000482.1 GCA_903912435.1 uncultured Bacteroidota bacterium
TAGAAATAAAGGATGCTTTTCTTGATAGTTGTATCTGAACTCAATTTCAGGAAAACATCAGCATAGGTGCGGCGGGCGCTTAGCAGGAATGAACCTTCATCCTTTTTAATGGGCCCTTCAATATTTACCTTAGATGATATGAGCCCTATACCTCCACTTACATGGTAGTCCTGGTTATTACCATCATTCATCTTTACATCTAATACCGATGATAGGCGACCACCAAATTGTGCTGGTTCAGAACCTTTGTAGAGGGTTACATCCTTGATGGCATCAGAATTGAAGGTAGAGAAGAAGCCTAAAAGGTGGGAAGGATTATATACAACAGCCTCATCGAGCAGAATCAGGTTCTGGTCTGCAGCACCACCACGCACATAAAAGCCGCTGCCACCCTCACTCACAGGTGCCACACCGGGCAGCAACTGCACTATTTTCATCACGTCTTTTTCACCAAACAATACAGGCAGTTCCTTCAATTCCGCCACATTTAGTTTGGTCATACCCATTTGTGCCGATGTGATGGTATTGGCCTTGCTGGTAACCGTGACTGCCGACAGTTCATTATCGCTTGGGGATAAAGCAAAATCGTAACCAGCCTTCTTATCAAGGGTAATAGATAGTTCCTGTGATTTATAACCCACATACTCAACTATTATCTTGTAAGTTCCGCCAGATAAAGTAAGGGAGTAAAAGCCATATTCATTAGATGCGGTACCCAGGGCCGCATTATCAGCCACCTTCACTGTAGCACCAATGAGGGCCTCCCCATTCTTTTTGTCCTTTATTCGCCCACTTATAGTAAACTTACTTTGGGCATTGGCATTGTAAACAAATAGCATAATGCTCAGCATCATTGCCATTTTTAGGTGGTAATACATTTATTGAATTTAATTTTTATGAGTAATTGCAGAATATCAGGCAATTTATACCTTTAACATGTACCTCAAATGAATTATTGCCTAGTTGGAACAGTTTTATCAAAGATTTATGAAGGTGCAGGGATGATCCTTTAATCGGAATTTACATGAGTTTAGATTTTCCAGAAATACCTAAATGCGTCTTACTATTTACTACTTTCTACTCTCTGAAAATTTCCAACTTTAAATTCTTCATATATAAATCATTTCTACCAGTATTCCAGAGGAACAATTTTATGATATCCCCTTCCATCATGGTTTTGGGGATGCAGGTATAAAACGAGATATGGCCCCAACGATTGGGCTTGCTGAAATCAAGGTTGAATTTTATTTTACTGGTATCCATGGCTCTGCCCAGAATTTTGTTTTCTATCTTACAGCCTTCCCATAATCTTTTATCTATATCCAGTACCAATCTATGCTTATCATAACCGGGTGATTGGGGATACATAAAATCACCACTACACTTTATCCAGATTGCATCTTTGAAGACTTGTTTGTGATATGGGAATACGAAAATATTAGTGATCTCCAGGTCGAGGGTATGGTAAACATATTTACGACCGGCAGCAGTATCACTTACAAAATGTGCTGATACAGAATCATTATAACTCTCTTCACCAAGGGTGGCTACTTTCACTAAACGGGTACTATCTGGTTGAAACTCCTCTATATCATTTACCACAAGGTCATTGTATTCTAATTGTGTTCTGTACAACATTTGTAGTGTAAAAGGTCCATTTGATTCTTCACTCCATATTACACCTTCTATCTGCTGAATACTTAGACAGAGGTTTACTGAAATGAAAAATAACAACAATGCAAAGGCGCTTGTTTTTATAAGAAGGTTGAACCTGCCCAGATATTGTATGAATGCAGCTAATGGAAATGCCAGAAGTGGGTAAAGGTGTATCATGGGCCTTGAACCCAGGCCATTAATATACCTGTAGCACCACCATGAATAGATTATATAAATATAAACAGGCAAAATGGCCATAATACTCCATTTCCATTTTTTGATTGATTTGGAGAAAAACAGTCCAACCAAAGCGAATAACATAATTGGCGAATAGGGCAGCCAACCATTCGAGAAGTAAAATAATCCTTCAATAATTTTTGGGTGGCGCCAATGAAAGTCCTGGTCACCATAACTGTAGAATAGGTATTTACCTGTTACTGCCTTCCAGTATACCAGCTGAGGTATAAGTGGGATGATAAATGCCATGAAAAACACTAGTAGCCTAGAATAGACAATACCTATAGACCCAGGCTATTGTTATTGCATAATTATACTTTTATATACACACCGCGCACGATATGAAGCACCACACCTAAATTGAGAATATTCATTTTAGATGTGATAGTTGTGAACATTGCTTAAAGTTGGTTTCGTCGCCCCCTATATTTTTATA
>CAIWHI010000483.1 GCA_903912435.1 uncultured Bacteroidota bacterium
CCTAATGTCGTGGGACGAACTTAAGTACTTGTATAATAACCATGTGATAGGTTGCCATACACTTACCCATCACAGAATGAATATAAAGGATAATGACCAGTTGCTGACCAATGAGATAACCGATTCAAAGGTGCTTATGGAACGGAAGCTGGGTAAATCTATAGATATCTATTGCTGGGTAGGTGGCGAGGAGCATACCTATACCCGTGAGGCAGCACAAAAAATTAAGGATAGTGGTTACCGCTTTTCTTTTATGACCAATACCTACCCATTAACTCCAGGCCAGAATCCACTGCAAATACAGAGGACTAATATTGAGACCCGCAATTCCCTGGCATTAGTGAGGTTCCAGTTGAGTATTTTGATGGACCTTTATTATAGGGCTAAGCGGAATAGGGTGGTGAAACTGACGAATGTGTAAAGAGCTAACGATATAAAAAGCAAGGCCGGAATTTTGAAATTCCGGCCTTCTCATTTTATAATTTTGAATGATTATCGTAGGTCAACTGTTTCTATGCCTGGGTGGGCTTTGGCATCCCAGGTGAAAAATGCATCAGCTACATTGGCATTTGGGGTGAAGTTGGTAACAGTGTATTGCATTTTGTTGCCGTTCTTCTGCCATATATTGCCACCGGCTATCATAGATGATGCCTTATCTACCATTAGTTCTATTTTGGTTACCTGCTTGGTAGCGTCGGTGGGGGTTAGCTCTATGATGTCGCAGTTTTTGCCATGCTCTTTTCTTTCGCCCTTGTAGGTATATTTGTATTCCTTGTCGTAGAAGTTGGTGAGCAACTTGGCGGGCGACATGTTTTGCTCATTAGGGTTGAAGTTATTTACCTGCACTTCCTTGGTTTCCTTGCTATATGTCCAGATGGTTTTGCTGTCGCAGATTATTTCCTGGCCGTTAATTTCTACATGGTATTTTTCGCCTTTCAGGGTCACGGTTCCTTTTTTAGATTCATTCACCTTGCCTCCTTTTCCGCCAGTAAGGTTGAGTGCGAAATTGGCTTTTAAGGATTTAAGGCTTTTTACTTTTTTACTTACTCCATCAAGTACGGCTTTTGCCTTTGGATCGTTTTGGGCATGGGCAGTAATACCGAAACTGGAAAGAGCAAGAATAAAAACCGGGATAATTTTTCTCATTGTTGTTTGTTAGCTAGATTCAATTATTAATAAGTTTCTAATAAGTGCGAAGATAGCATAACCTTACAAAAAAATATGTTAAGGATTGGAAAATGGGATTTTGGTCATAGTTCTTATTTTGTTTGAACTACAGATTAAAGCTTATTTAACTGTTAAGTAATTTTATAAATAATTAATAAAAATATTCGTAAATAATTATTAAACAATAATTTAGGTGATGGTGGACTCCCCTCCTGTTTTTAGGAGGGGATGTTTCGGCGCAGCTGAAACTGGCGTGGTTGAGGTGAGGTTAGCAGGAAATACGTATCAGGTAATGCATATCAGGAGCAGCGTATCCGGCTAACCTCACCGCAACCACCCCAGTTAAAATGAACTGTTCCAGTTCATTTTAACGTCCCCTCCTAAAAATAATGGTGCTAACTTAAATATTCATATTATCTTTGTGTTGTATCAAACCGAGATAAATGAAATCTAACAGGTCATTAGCAATCACTAATCAAATTCAGGATTTACAATCAGGTAACATTATTGGATTATTGCAGGCAGTATTTCCTAGTTCAATCCTAGAATGGGAAGAATCAAGA
>CAIWHI010000484.1 GCA_903912435.1 uncultured Bacteroidota bacterium
CAACCAGAGTTGATAATACACTATTCATGCTTCTTACAGCATCAGCAGATTTATTAAATGCTGCCTGTTCATCTTCGTTCAGTTTGTAATCAATAATGCTTTCCCAGCCATTCTTACCAATTACAACTGGTACACCCATGCAAATATCGTTTTGACCATATTCACCTTCCAAATACACACAGCAAGGGAATACTTTCCTTTCGTTGCGGATGATTGATTCAACCAAAGCAGCTCCGGCAGCACCTGGTGCATACCAGGCTGAAGTGCCTAATAATTTGGTCAATGTTGCACCACCTACCATTGTATCATCAGATACTTTTTTCAGTTGTTCAGCACTCAACAAATTTGAAACCGGATGGCTGTTTAGGGTAGCCAGGCGGGTCAATGGAATCATTGTAGTATCACCATGTCCACCTATTACAGTTGCGTGAAGGTCGTTAGGTGAGCAATTTAATTCCTTTTGAAGGTAAAGTTTGAAACGGGCACTATCCAAAATACCACCCATACCAATGATACGATGTTTATCAAGACCAGTTGATTTAAGGGCCAGGTAAGTCATGGTATCCATAGGGTTAGAGATAACCACTACGATAGCATTTGGTGAATACTCCAAAAGATTTTTGCAAACACCTTCTACGATACGGGCATTTGTACCAATCAATTCTTCGCGGGTCATACCTGGTTTACGTGGAATACCTGAAGTTATGACAACTACGTCTGAATTAGCAGTTTTGCTGTAATCATTGGTCACACCTATTACATTTGTATCAAAACCAAGCAATGAAGCAGTTTGTGAAATATCAAGAGCTTTACCTTCAGCAAATCCTTCCTTAATATCCAGTAACACCAATTCTTCAGCCAGTTCTTTGCGGGCAATATTGTCGGCACAGGTTGCACCTACAGCACCAGCGCCCACCACAGTAATTTTCATTTATTGTTCTATTTTGTGTGTGAAATAATAATATTTTGCGGCGCAAAGATAATAGTTTTCAGCTTGTATTGATAATCAAATGCCAATGATATTAATCAGCAATTGCAAAATAGTCGCTTATTTCAGTTTATGTTTGAATATTTGTTTCCTTACATCTATCGATATCTGGTCACCCTGAACTTTTACATATCGCCTTACCTTGCGCACATAATCAAAATACCCGAATTGCAGCCTTATATAAAAAATCAAAAAGATGAATATGCCACAACCCGATAGTACGTAGGTTAGGAGGGCTTCCTTACCCACATAATGAAGAATTATAGAAGCTAATAACAGAAAAGCACAGAAAATCATCACCAGTAATGGGCCACCCTTATCTATTGTCCGCATTTGAGATGTCACTATTACCTGGGTTTTATTACCTACCCCTTTAAGGTCAAGATAAGTTTCCGGTAGCGTAGTAATAGCTCGTAGTTCTTCTACTCTGGGCATTATATACAGACAGTCATCATTTTCCTGTACATCAAAATCCAGATTATGTATTTGTACACTATTGCCTACAAGCTTATAAATCAACAATTCCTTCTGAATAGGAAATTGATATTTATGTGAGCGGGTAAACAACCTTGCCTTCATAGTTTTTGATACCGGATAGAAAGCGAATTTAGGGGTATTTAACTCATTTAAAACTAGAAAATGGATATTTATTTTCTTAAGTATGTGTTAAGCGAAAAACATTATACCTTTTACTTCCCTCCACCCAAACTATCTGCAGGCTTATTACCCAATTCCTTTATGGCGGTCTGCACAGCCATTATTTGCTCGGGCACATTTGGGTAATTAGGCGCCAATTTTCTGGTAATACCCCAGCAATCAAGTGCTTTATCAAACCGTCTATTATTGGCAAAAGCAATACCCAGATTATAATAGATACCTGGTAATTGCGGGTGATTTGGGTACAAATTCCTTGTTTTATCCAGGTTGCTCAACACACTATCAAAAACCCCCATCCTGAACCAGGCTAATGACTTGTTCAGATAAGCCTTATCGTATGTAGGATGTATAGAAAGTGCCTTATTGTATAGCGTAATTGACTTCTTTAAGTCATTCCCCCTTTTTACTGAGTCCTTTTCAGCATCAGAGCCATTCATTAGCGTTATCGCTACATTCACATTTGCAAGCACACTATTTGGCGAAATCTGAACATCATGGGTAAATAAGGTATTATTATTCTTCCAGTCAGGATTGCGCTTTATAGTTGCATATCCACACACAGTCATTAATACCAGCATTCCGGCAGCCAATACACTAAACCCGGTTTTTGCAGGTTGGAGTTTCTCAGCACCCTTATAAAACAACCATGCCAGGCAAATAGAAAACCCCAAAGATGAATGGTAAATAAGCCTCTCGCCCATGGTAGCACCAATATCAAATATGATATTGCAAATCAGGAAAAGATTCAAAAGGTAAAAAGCAATACCGAAACTTAATACATTCCGTTTTCTGAATAAATAAATAAACCCTGCCAACAGCCCACCATGCACCAAAATAGACAACCACACCTTGATATTGCCAAAGGTGGAATAGGGTATCTGGTTATAAGAATAATCGAAGGTAAGAGGGTGGGGGAAGAATAGTAGCTTCAAATAATTGAGCGCTGTAGAAATTTCTGAGGCCAATTTTTGACTACCCTCAGCAAGGGCATAGGGATTATTCAAAATGTTAGAATCCGCATCCACACCCATAGGGGGCACAATCCTAAAACGGTACATGAGGTATAAAAAGGAAACCGCTAAATAGGGTAGCGTACCCAATAAACTCATGCCAATAGACCGGTTGCCAAATAAATAGAAGGATAGTGGCAGCAATACCAACAAAGAAATGGCATATTCTTTCGACAAAAAGGCCAATAATATACTACCCAATGCAGCTACCAGCCACCATACCTTCTTATATTCCAGGTATTTAAAAGTACTAATAAATGTAAGGCCGATAAAAAGAAGAGACATTATCTCATCCCTGCTCTTTACATTAGCAACAACCTCTGTATGAATAGGGTGAATGGTAAACAAGATACAGGCTATAAAAGCAATTGCGGGGTTGCTCTTAAAAACCACATACCTCAGGAAATAAAGCAGCACTAATACAGAAAGTGTAAACCACAAGATATTCATCAGGTGGCGCACATGCATTTGGTGTAGTAGTTGATGCTCATAGGCACCCTGCATATTAGGTGTAAATTCGTGATGGATGACGCTATCCACCTTTTCCTTATCAATAGGCCCCATTAGTTGCTGCTCCAGTGCAAACGTAATCAACGACAATGGCCTATAACGCCCCCCAATCAGTTGGTTATCAGCATTAAACTGCCTGTAATAACTTTCATACCCATCCTTGGTCAATATATCAGGAATACCAGCTACCCCTTGCAATACATATTCATTGCGCACAATAACGATATTGTCATCAAACGCCATTTCATTTTGCCAGGTATTGAAATAAAGCACCATAGCAAGGATGGCAATTATTATAGCCTGCACCTTAAACGGCATTAAAGCCTTAGGAAACAAACCATTATCTTCCCCATCACCGCTTTCTTTTGGAGCTGGCACA
>CAIWHI010000485.1 GCA_903912435.1 uncultured Bacteroidota bacterium
TATTTTTTCAGCCAATCCTCGGGTAACAGGCCTATGGAGCCATCACCTAGTTTTACAAAGTTTTGCCTTTGGGCTAGTGCTTTTTTAACCTCAATGATAGATACCGCCTGGTCACCAAACTTGAGTTCGATAGAGGCATCAAACCAGTCTATACCGCTGCTTACCGATACCTGGGTTTCGGGTTTGTGGGTATTTACACGTAGGTTTTTCAATCCTTCAAAACCCTGCATGTCTACCTGCTTTTCGCGCATCAACTCTGTGAAGCGGTAGAACCAGTTATTGGCCAGTACGGAGGTGCCGGGCAGGAAGAAGAACTTATCTTTTTTATTAAGTTGTATATCTGTATGCAGGCCCTGGATAAGTTCCATGAACTCATCTTCGGCAGGCTCGCTACGTTTTATAATTTTTACAATGCCATCGTGCGGCTGTATCACATCACCAAAGAAACCCGGACGTATTTCGGCATCTTCATATACGAATGCCGGCTGTAGTACCAATGTCTGGTCACGCTCGGTAAGGTATATCCTGAAGGCTGGTTTAGAGGCATGGATATGTTCTACCAATTCCTCTGAGAAATGCACATGCACCATGTGGCTCCATGCCATCAGCTTAGTCTCCAGGAAGGTGGGCCACTCCTTATTACTAATGTCCATACGGCCATTAGGTGGAAATTGCTCTGACAATTGTACTTCTTCCAGACTACCGGCACATGCCACCCTTGTGCCATTGAGCAACAATGCAGGATTGAGAATTTGCAGTTTAGATACCGGGGTGGCAATATTGTCTATTATCCACTCCAGACTTATACTGTAATTCTTTTTCTCCTTTTTTACTATAAGCTGGGGATGGGCTGGCTTGTCTGAAAACTCTACCGGCTGCAGGCCTGCAGAGGTAAGTTGCTTGGTAGGGGGCTTTATATATAAGAATGGATGGGCTGAATAACGGTCAATCAGCTTCTGGTACTTAGGCAAAAGGTATTCCCATGCCTGCTCCCTGATTTCGTTTTCTGGAACATCTTTTATGATGGCTTCATAATCGTTGAGGAAATCGCCAAATGGCAAGTTCTTCTTGAGGAATTTCAATAATTCATCGGGCATAAACTTCCTGATAACAGGCAGCATTTCCCTATCCTCCAGCTTGTAGCGGGTAGGATTGATGTATTGGTTTAATTCCAGTTTCTCTATAGGCCCAATGAATTTACGGTCCTCATCATCTGATGTACCTGCAATAAGCACCACATCGAGGAAGGGGAAAACCGGTAAGCCTGTATTAATAACAATGCCCAGGCGCTTTTCTTCAATAGCCAAAACCGCGGTTTCCACAGGCATGGCCTTAGGCACCAGCTTTGATTCGGTAATCTTTTTGAGCGTTGGGTCAAGTACCCTAAGGAAGGGTTTATTATTCTCGTAGGTGAAAGTAAACTTGTTGGTAAGGTCGTCGCTCAGGCTATAACCATACTGCTCCAGCAGCTTGTTTTTCTGTACATCAGAATTTTGAAGCGACTGGAAGAAGGTAGGCCCCAAAGTTTTCAGGGCATGTATAAACATGGCCGCCTTATGGGTACACAATGGGTGGCTTTTTTCGGCACAACCACATGATGTATCAAAATAACGCTCTTCGTTTTGCTTTATGGTAACCCTAAAGGTTTTGGTTTCGTCTATTACATCAGCTTCAACCTTGCCATTTTTATTACTTACAATGCTTACCTTATTAGAACCTGCCAATTTCTCAGCCCGCTCCAGCGACTCTGCACTGGTAAAGATGGTGAGCATCTGTTTGGTTACCTGGCGCATACGCACCATAGTGTGCTTCTGCTCGTAGGTGATATGTGTATTTTCGAAGAAGCCGCTTTGCAGGATATCATTTAGCTGAAACAGGGCTGCCACTTCATGACGGCATATTTCGCCAAGGTTGTAAGGACACTGACACCTTACCGTAAGGTCGTGGTGCTGCAGGTATTTATTTACTGTAACTGTATAATAGTTCTGGTATAAGTCGTTGCGGACCCTGAACCTTACCTGCTCCAATAAGTGGTCCACATCAAGCATCTGAACGCCTGATGTGTAGAAAATTTTCTTACCACGGCGAATCACTTCTTCGGTTCCATGGTTGTAAACGTATCTTAGTATTGGGGGTAGTGACATTTATCAGAGCTCCGGTTCAAAAAAGGCAATCTGCAAAAGTACCGAAAAAGGGCCGTTCTTCCATACGGCTTGGTATAAATAATTGTTAATGGAGAAAAGCAAATTAAATGATTGTTAGCTAAAAGTATTGCTTTGCCTGACTTATAATAATGGCGACACATACACAATAAAAGCATACTACTATAACGTTAACAATTCTCTAATGATATTTTCCCTTGCTTGCTTTTCGAATAGGGCGAATTGGGGACTGTGGTATATATGTTCCATATTAAGAAATCCTTGCAATACCTTTTTCCTACCGGGATTATAGAGCAGGTCGGGATAAATGAAAAATTCCTTTCTTATATTTTGCCTGTATGTTTCGTAATGCCATGACA
>CAIWHI010000486.1 GCA_903912435.1 uncultured Bacteroidota bacterium
AGGAAGATTACATGCCCTCGTTTGAAAAATCAATGAAGGAGTATGCTAAGAAAGCCAATATCCCTGGTTTCCGTAAAGGCATGGTTCCATCTGGTTTGGTGCGTAAAATGTATGGCCCTACTGTAATCAAGGAAGAGGTGGTGCGTAATGCAGCTGCTAAGCTGGAAGCATATATGAAGGAAGAAAAGCTGGCTATTTTCGCCCAGCCATTGATGATGGCCAATGAACATTTCATGACGCTTAATTTCTCTTCGCCATCTGATATTGATTTTGATTTTGAAGTTGGTTTGAAGCCAGTTGTAGAATTGGGCCCTGTTATCAAAAATTCCCACCTTCCGCGTTATAAAATCATCATCACAGATCAAATGATGGATGATGAAATGGAACGCCTGAAGCGCCGATTTGGTAATGTGGATGCTCAACAATTGGTAACCAGCTATGAAAATATTATCTATGCCAATTACGAGGATTGTGACGCTGATGGTAAGGTATTAGCAAGTTCAGAATTGGTTGAAGATACAAGGGTACTTGACAAAATGCCAACTGGGCTGAAGGACCAAATAATGGATAAGAAACCAGGTGATACTTTGGTTTTCCGTCCATCTGAGGTTTGTAGTGCCGATGAACTTGATGCATTCCTTAAAGATGCTCTTAAGGCCGGTCCTAATGGAGCTGAGCAATATTATAAGTTGACAATCATCAAAATAGGGTGGCTCATTCCATTAGAAATGGGACAGGAGCTCTATAAAGCAGTCTATAAGGATCTTGAAATAAATACCGAAGCTGAATTCAGGGAGAAGATTAAGGAAGAGCTAGGTATGGACTTTAATCGTATTGCAGGTGAGCGTCTACAGAACGAAATCTTTGAATACCTTGTTCATCAAACTCCAATAGAGCTACCTGTTAACTTCCTGAAAAGGTGGATGATGGAGAACAATGATAATCCAAAGTCAGCACAGGAAGTTGAAAATGAGTGGGGTAGTTTTGAGCACCAGTTGCGTTGGCAGTTAATTTCAGACCAGATTGTAACCGAATCGGGAGTTCACGTATCTCGTGAGGAAGTTTACCAGGATGTAAAAGCTAATGTTTTGCGTTATTTCGGTCTTACATTAGAGAGCGAAGATGAGGCTCCATGGTTGGAAGGTTATATGTCTAAGATGGCCAATGACGAGAAACTTATGGATGAAACCTACCGCAGGTTGCTAACTGCAAAAATGTTCTGGATGCTGGAACAGCAATTCCCGGTAGAGATTAAGGAAATCAGTGAAGAAGAATTTTTCAAATTAGGAGATGCACATGCTGCTCACCACCATCATTAATAATTAGATATTTAGATAAAAAGTAAAAGGCTACCACAACAGTAGCCTTTTACTTTTATAATGATAGAGATATACTTAATATTAGAGAGTTACATTCACTGTAATAGTTGTATTTACCCCACCATTGCAAATGGTAACAGTAGCACTACCAGGGCCTGTAGATGTAACAGTACCAGATGCATCTACTGCACAAGCAGCCATATTATCAGTGCAATAGGTTAAAGTAGCACCACTAACTGGTGTATTCGTGGCATCAAGTGCAGAAGCAATAATGTTTGCTGTTGGGTTAGTAGTTAGGCTAAGGCTAACCGTTGCAGGAGAAGTCAAGCCAATATGGGTTACTCCCGGAGTTGTGGTTCCGCAATTGCAATCACTAACTGATAATAATGCAACACCTGGTTCAATAGTTGGAGAACTTGCAGCAGCCATAACGAAGGTTGCCAAACCTAATGTAGCAGTCGATTTCATCGTTACCAGGCCAGTACTGCTAACTGTAGCTATATCAAATACAGGGACACCATAGGTAGGTATCGACCATGTTAGGGCAGGATTAGGCGTAATGATGCTCAATGACTTATCCGAGTGGTTAACCCTGTAAGTAGTAGCTGTAAACTGTTTAGTAGCAGATGGCGCCAGACTTGCCCAGAATGGCGTAACAATAATTGCTGTATCAGGCAAAACATCTACCTCAGCCTGTCCTGTAATACCGCTTATAGTGGCCGTAACTACGGTTTTGCCTAGGCTTAGTCCGGTTACCTTACCACTTTGGTCAACAGATGCGATAGAAGCATCCTGAACGGCCCATGTAGCCGTGCTACTTACCTGTGCTCCAGAGCCATCGTAAGCAGTAGCCGTGAGGGTAGTATTTTCATTGCGGAAAACCTGAGCAGCCGCAGGATTAACAGCTACCCGTACTACCGGTAAGGAAACCGATGGCATGCCCACCACCAATACTGGTACCATCACTGTAGGGTTACCTGTAAGCCCATTTGCAGTAACTGTAATAACGCATGAGCCTGTTTTATTAAAAGTAATAACACCCGAACCATCTACAGAAGCAACTGTAGCATCGCTTGAAGAGTAGCTATAAGATGTAGTGCTAGTGCCAATATATACAGGTGTCAATGGGATTGTTCCTGCTCCTGTTGTCCAGATTACTGCACTGGGAACTACAGCAAATACAGTTGGTGCATAAATACCTACAGGTACGGAGGCCGTAAGTGTAGAGCCATTCACGGTAGTGCTGGCGGTAATGGTACCATAACCAGTGCCTGTTGCAGTAAAGGTGCCCCCGCTAAATGAACCAATGGATGAACTGCCAGCACTGGCAATACTCCAGGTGATACTGGATGGGGTACTTGTTTTACCCGATTTATCTACCAGCACCGCACTATAGGGCAGTGTGCCTCCGGGTAGGATAGTTTGCGCCCCTGTTTGGATTGACAATGCAACCGCACCCGATGAGGATGTGTTGTTGTTTGAAGAACTTTTTTTACAACTCTGCCATAGAGTAGTGGTGGTAGCTGTTAGCAGTAACAGGCCCAGAATAGTTAATGTCTTTTTCATTTTTTGCGAATTATTTTGTTTTTGTAATGGTGAATAACAATACAAAAGTAGATTTGGCTTGCTGGCAGGGCATTAACGTATGTTGCGGAAACATGTAATCTTGTTGCAAACGGTAGATTTCTCGTATATCGCCCAATTAATTGGTTGAAAACTGCATAAAAAGCAAAAAATTGTCCTCACTTATTTTTTGATTCCTAATTTTGGCATTATTCAAATAATCGAAAATTAGAACCATGTCAAAACCACATCTGGATCATTTGTCGAAAGATGCACAATTATTACCGGTGCTACAATCTGTTGAGCCCTACCTACTTCAAGAGCGTCATAACATATGCTTAAGGCTATGTGCCAGCATTATGAGTCAGCAATTGTCTACTAAAGTGGCAGATGTGATATTCAAGCGTTTTCTTGATTTATTTGGTGGAAATGAACCCGATGCCCGACAGATATTGGACACCCCATTTGATACTTTGAGGGGAATAGGTTTATCGAATGCAAAAGTGGGTTATGTGCAAAACGTAGCCCGCTACATGCTGGAAAATAAAACAGATGATGAGACTATACGACAGATGAATAATGATGAGGTTATAGAATTTCTGACTCAGATAAAAGGAGTAGGCCGGTGGACAGTAGAGATGTTGCTGATGTTCACCCTTGGCAGAGAAGATGTATTTGCCATAGATGACCTGGGAATACAGCAAGCAATGGCCAGGGTTTATAATCTGGATATGGCCAATAAAAAGGAATTTCGCAGGCAGATGCTAGAGATTTCCAGCGCCTGGGCTCCTTACAGAACGTATGCATGTTTCTACCTTTGGAAGTTTAAGGATAATAAATAGGCAATACCCCGATAAGGACGAATCTACTAAGTACATAGACAGGAATTGACTAACGTCTATCTACTAAAACAACCAACTATTTACTTAGTACTAAATACTATCTACTAAAACTATCTAATAATTCCATGCCATCTTTCTACTTTCTACTTACTACTTTAGACTAACAAAAAGTGAAAGACTACTACAAAACGCTTGGTGTATCACCTAATGCCCATGTGCCTGAAATAAAAAAGGCGTATAGGGTATTGGCGTTTAAGTATCACCCGGATAAAAATCCGGATAATGCGCTTGCAGAAGCACATTTCAAGGAGTTGCAGGAGGCCTGGTCGGTATTATCTGTTCCTGCAAAGAAAACAAAATACGATGAGGAACGATGGTTATCAGGCATAGGTAGCCGAACATCCTATAAAGAGGCAGTAACTCCGGTATGGCTACTTAATACATGCCAGCAACTGAACAAGGAATTACTCGGCATGGATACCCACCGCATTAGCCATGGTGCCTTGCAGACTTATATCCTAATGCTACTATCCGATTCCCACATAGCTGTTTTACAATTAGAGGGAGATAAACCTACAATCATCCTGATAGTAAATGAAATAATAAAAGCCAGCCAACTGCTCCCCCTAAAATATCTTGACGAGATAAACGTAAGATTGTATGTGCTAACTGAAGACTATGATGATGCTACCCAGGCAATTACCGATAATCTTGCGTACCGCAATAAACAATCAAGAAAGGAGGCAATGTTCCCATATATAATACTATTGTTGACATTGGTGTTGTGCGTGTTTATGTATCGGTTTGGGAGAAGGTAAAAGTGAAAAGTAAAAAGTTAAAACATTATGGAGGTTTGTATGTCGCTAATTTAGATACTTAGCTAATACATGGTCACTCTCTTTTAGGTTCAACATCAAATTCACTCCAAGCCTTTGTTATTGTTAATAATGCCCCAATAATGAATGGACTACGATTCTATTTTCTGCAACTTCATATACAACACGATGTTACTTGTTGATTCTTCTGCTCCATGTGCCTGATAGTTCATATTTTAAGGGCTCAGGTTTACCGTGTCCCTCGAAAGGAGTCTCCTGAATAGATTCTAGAATTTGGCTTATTTTTTTCTGGATTGGGAGATTGCCACTTTTCTTCCAATATCTAAGATCTTCTTTTGCCTTATCAGTGATTACTAATTCCATAAATTCTCTACAGTAATAGTACTCACTTTTCCTTCCATCGCCTGCTTACGGCTTTCTTGAATTTTTTTAACAAATTCCGCATCGTATTCACCGTCCTTATTAGAAATGAAATCGACATTTAGGGCTTTTAAGACGGCTTTTAAGGCTTTTAATTGTTCAATATTTTCAGGTCGTGCTAATGTTATCTCCATTTTGATGAATTTCGTTACCAAAGATAGCTATTTTATATGATTGGTTGAATTAGGTTTATTCGTAGTAAAGAGCCCGTAGGGCAAAAAAGTCACAGAATGAATAGAAGTTTGGTATGATAATTCTGGAATAATATATATACTTCACTCCTCTAATCCACCCGTTTCAATTCCCCACCTCCTGATATACTTTCAGTAATCTGTGTAGGGTGACCTTTGTATTTAACCGTAGAGGAGCCACTAAGTGCTGCAGTAAGCGCAAATGTAGCATTCACCTTACTATCTGAGGCTCCTGAGGCTTTTACTACCACTACCTTGCTTTCCAAATTATAAGCCGATACATCGCTTGACCCAGATAATGCATATTCTGATGTAGTGGCTGTTCCATTTTTGATAACAATATCACTCGATCCTGATGCACTTACATCTAATTTTGTAACTTTCATATTGTCAATGGTTACATTACTTGCCCCACTGGTAATTATATTGAGTTTATCAGTATTCAATAACCCACTTATATTCATATCTGATGCTCCGGATAAATGTAAATCACTGATAGATGGCAGGGTAATATCAGCATACAGGGTCATGTCATGGTAGGTTGATGAGTTCTTCTTTATGCCTATAATAAGTATATTATCTGTTACCTTGGTTCTATAGTATTCAAATGCCTCATAACTGCCACTTAGTTTCACTTCAGGCTTTGCGCCTTCTTTAATAACAATATTAGCTACCACCGACGAGGATATTGATATTCCATCAAATTTCGATAAGTCTGATAATACTACACTAGAATCTGTTTTTGACTTACAGTAACCAATGTTCGGAATGATGTTAATACTAATTAGGGCAATTGCAACGAGCAAATAGATTGGATTAAATTTCATAATACAATTTTTAGGTTTGATTTTAATTAATGGTTTATTTTAGTGTAATACTTCCATACTTCAAGTGAACATCAAAAGTTCCTTTACCCTGGCCCACTTTGCCAAAGCACTGCACTCTATTATTGCCATCTTCTGCTACTTGCCTGGTTCCAAATTCAAAAGGACGCATCGCCACCTGATTTTTCAGAGTACTGTAGGCATTGTTGATTTCCAGTGCCAGGTTAGCACCTTCATCAAATTTGCAAACAAGCGAGCCATAACTGATATCGAGTTCCACTTTTTCTACACCGGCTCCTATGGAGCCCAGCGTTGTTTTGGGGCAATATTTCAGGTGCATATTGGTGCTTTTGGTTAGCTTGTCAATGGTTACCCCTGCAAAGGTTATATCCCCGTCTACTTTCCCTGCTGTGCCAATTTCCAGCTCGCCATAGCTTTGTCTTATATCCAGGTCATTTACACTGGTTATAGCAAATTTGCCAAACTTATTATTTACATCAAGTTTGCCAGCCTGTTCAATATTTACACCTGAGTAGGAGGTAGTAAAATCACCCAATTCCACCGATGCTACATCTACACTGCCAAAAGCCACCTTAATGTCTTTTAATGAGCCTGTAAGATTTTGGGTTTTTAGTGTACCATAAGATAAATCTAATGCCAGTTTGCCATCAAAATCGCCCAGGTACACATTACCATACTTATTAGTTATTTTAAGTCCATTTTTCCTGGGCATGTATACAGTATACTCAATCTGGAAAACCATGGAGGTGAGGAATTTTAGGTTAGCAAACTCAGTTGTCAATGTTATAACATGGCCCTTACCATTAGCGCCCTCTTCATCTATGGTAATGCCGTCCAGCCTGTCTTGGGCCACATCTTCATTCCTGGCGGTCACCATAATTTTCACCTCTACATTTATTTCGTTCTTGTCCCAGGTATTTATATGCACCTTGCCATACTGGTTATTGATTGATAAAACATCGCCTGATTGTACATTATAATGCCTCACTATTTTCTTTTCCTTCATGGCAGGATTATTCCATAACGCATAGGTAGCATAGCTATTCCCCATAATTAATGAGACCACGAAAACTAAAAATCTTATCTGTTTCATATAGTTTGATTTACATTGATTCTAAATGATGTCCCTTAGCTGATTTTTGGGCACTAATACTTTTTAATAGTTGCAATTGTTGGTTCATTAATTGTACCCTTGCCTGTAGGTTTTCCACCATAGCCTGCATTACTGCTTCATTGCCTCCACTTACCAGATATTCATTTTTCAATTGGCCATAAAGGGTATCCATATTGCGCAATTCATTATCCAGGTCATTACACACTTCAGGGAATCCTTTCCCCAATTGCTTTATTTCCTGATGTTGGGTTTCAACGATTGATGCATAGTAAACTTCTGCATTAACCAGTTCCGGACTTATTGAAACTACCTGTTGTATAGGCGAAATAGTTTGCTTGCCTCCCTGCCTGTTATTAAACCATGCAAACGAAACTACTATCACCAACACTGCTGCCGCCCATGCCCAATATGGCCTAATAACCGGTTCCTTTTTCTTCTTTAATTTACGTTCAATCTTATTCCATTCCCCGGCAGGAGGAGCATAAATGTCAAACTCCTCGTTGTGTTCTTGTACAAATTTTTCTAACCTGTCACCCATACTATTTCACTTTAAGCAATTCACGCAATTTTTCCTTGCCACGGTTGTATTGCGATTTTGATGTTGATTCTGTAATATTCAGTATTTGTCCTATTTCGCTATGGTCATATCCTTCCAGCAGGTATAGGCTAAGCACCACCCTGTAGCCTACAGGTAATTGCATCATGCAATTGTTTACCCTTTTTACTTCTAGTTGCAGGTCGTCCATATCTATTACTTCACCATTGTCCGCCAAAACATCGGCCCCTGGTATCTGGTCGAAAAGGATTAGTTTCCGCTTTTTCAGGGCATTGATTGACCTGTTAACTACTATTTTCTTAAGCCATGCACCAAAACTTGCATCTTCTCTGTATTCATTAATATTATTAAACGCCTCCAAAAATGAATCCTGCAAAATGTCTTCTGCATCTGCCTGGTGGTTTACCATACGTAGGCACACATTATACATTTGCCGGGCATACAGGTGGTAAAGCTCGTATTGGGCCTTGCTATCACCTTTTCGGCATCTGTCAACCAGAATTTTGTTTATATCAATGTACCTGGAAATCAATTAAGGTGGTTGGTTTATAATAAGGACAAGCTTGTTTTAAAATGGTTGCATGAAATTCTAAAAAAGTAAAAATATTTTCTGGTAG
>CAIWHI010000487.1 GCA_903912435.1 uncultured Bacteroidota bacterium
AGTCCAGGGATTTTTTGAAGTTTGATGGTTCGGGAGTTAATATGAAATCACCTGCAGAAATTACAGGTCCTAATGTAAATGCTAAAATTTCAGATTTTTCTTATAAGAATTTAATTACCACAAGAGTAGATGTTCCTATAAACTCCGTTGCGAGCTTAACACTTGGTAACAGGTATCTAAAAAACAAACTAGGTGTAATTATTGCCGGTAGTTATCAGAATACTTACAGGGGGCCTAATTCTAATGTGCTTGTGCAGGATGGTACTGTTGCTCCATCACAAAGCCCAACGGATCCTTTAACCCGTACTTTTTCAGATATATTGGTAAGGCAATTTTCAACCCTTACAAAACGTAGTGGGGTAGAGGGTAAGTTAGATTATGAAATAAATGACAATAATAATATAAGCCTGTTTGCATTTTATGCAGGTCTGGATGAATACAGGGTTAGAACCACTTCTGATTCATTATTAGGTGGATATACCATGCATAATTATGTGGGTATATTTAAAATATCAGACCAAATACAAACCAGGCAAACCCTAACAGGAATTTCGAGTATTACACTACAAGGTAACCATAAGATTGTGAAAAATCTCAAAGCAGATTGGTCATTAGTGGCATCACAGGCTAGCAAAAATTCGCCGGATATAGCTTCATTTAATACCTATAGGGGGGTTAACCCAAATGTGGCTGCCCAGACCTTCACCATCGGGCAAACAATCGTGGATGACCAATCGCGTGATTGGACACATAATACTGATAAAGACCTTGCCGGATATGCAAATCTTCATTACACCAGTAACCTTATTCCTGGTCTTACAAAAATAGACCTGGGCGGATTAATAAGGCATAAGGATAGGGATAATTATTATACCCATTACAGTCTAAAATCGCAGCCAGATAGTGGTTCGGCAGAACAACTATTTCATTCTATTCAACAATCTAAATATTTCTTTAGCACTAATGGTGGTCTGGGTAATGGGTATGAAAGCGGTGGTACTTATACTTTTACTGAAGATATTATGGATTATTATGTTCAGTTGCACTATGAGCCCATTGAGAAGATAAAGGTAGATGGTGGAGTAAGGGTTGAAAATACTGACCAAAGCTATGTTACTTCACTACCAGTAAATTTAGATTCCAAGACTGGTGAGTTTATCTATACTGACGTGCTACCAAGTATACAAGGTAAATATGAATTGAATGCAAAAAGTGCCATCAGGTTATCTTATTTCAGATCGATTTACCGCCCTGCATATGCTGACCTGATTCCATTTACAGATCCAAATGCTAATGACATTTACCCCACAAAGGGTAACGCACATGTTAGGCATACTATTATTGATAATATAGATTTAAGATATGAGTTGTTTCCCAAAGGACTTGATCAATTATTATTTGGTGTATTTTATAAGTCAATTACAGACCCAATTGAATATGCTGGAATACAGGATGGATTCAATAAAGATTTGATATTATATCCAGACAATTTTGGAAATGCAAGAAATGCAGGTATTGAACTAGTAGGTAGAAAGTATATTGGTAAGTTTGGTGTGTCATTTAATTATACCTATACCAATTCAGAAATAGCAAGTGCAAAAAAGCTATACTGGACGAATGCAGCCTCAGGTACCCATTATGATACCATATACCCTAAGCGAGCATTGCAAGGGCAGGCTGCAAATATCGCCAACCTTTCCTTCCTTTATAAAGACACAAAACACAATATTGATGGCCAATTGGCTTTCGTTTACGTAGGAGAGCGGTTATATGTTCTTTCTCCATATGATGGTTTAGATAATTATGAGAAACCAACCCTAAGTCTTGATTTCTCAGCACAAAAACGTTTTGGCAAGCACTTCACCGTATACTTTAAAGCCAATAACCTGCTTAATACCGGTTTACAATTATTTATTAAGGAGCATAATAATACCTATACAGGTAATACCAGATTGCCTTTCCAGGAGAGTTCAAATTATGTAACTGTTCAAAAGGATAATTATTACAGGTCATTTTTGCTGGGGGTGAGATATAAAATATAGTAGAAAGTAGAAAGTAGAAAGTAGAAAGTAGAAAGTAGAAAGACGTTTTTGGAGAGTAGATAGTCGGATTCTGAAAGATAGAGGAAAATGGATAGTGGTTGAAAATAAAATGGGGGTTCAGTAAATTTTAATTAAAGAGCTTAAATATAATAATCAAAACAAAAACAAGCAAACAGTTATGAAAAAATTATCATTACTAGCAATTATTCCTGCTATGATTCTTGCGAATTCATCGTGCAAGAAATCAACAAGTTCTGTGTCAACGGCACAGATAACTATTGGTAAGACAATCAGTACTTCTGATCCATTGTGTGGATCAATCAAAGGAACATTTAAGGCCGATTCGACCTATACTGTTACCTGTGATATTACGGTAAATGCCACTGATACCGTTTTGATACAGAAAGGTGTAACATTGAAGATGACCAATACGGCAGCATTTATTGTGAATGGTACTTTCATCAGTCTTGGTACAAAAGACAAGCCTGTTACCATTACCGATCCATCTCGTGTAAAGACTACCGGTGCTTCATTATATGGTGCTGACTCGGCCTATAAAGGTGGCTGGCAGGGTGTATATTGTGGTCCAACATGTAATTTATTCGTAGCTAAGTTTACTCATTTTGAATTTGCAGGTGCTGGTTTGAAAAATGTTCCATTTACCGGACCATCATTAAGCGATAACTATACTATCTATTATGGTAACCCTAATGGTATTTTCGTAATGGAAGATTCATGGATATATGGTGCTAAGGACGATGCAGTTCGTTTCTACGGTGGAAAGATTAATGTAATGAGGAATACATTGGAAAAATGTGGTGGTAATGGTGGAGATGGTTTTAACTGTAAGGGTGGTACACAGGGTAATATTGCTTACAACCTGTTTATTGGTAATGCCACTAATGGTTCAAAAGCATCTAACGATGGTGGTATCAATCCTCAGTGTATGGTTACTATGTATAATAATACATACGTAAACTGCGGACACAGGAACACAGGTGCATTTGGTGCACGTGGTGGATGTGCTGAAGTTGAAAATCAGGCAAAAGGACTGGTTTATAACAATATCATCGTAAACTGTCGTTTTGGTTATAGGATAGCAGGTGGTAATAATGTAACTGCAAAGGTTTATCATGCTGATACAACTTATAATTCAGCAGATCCTATTGCACAGACAGCATACGGTTATAACCTTATGTATGGAGATGATACATTGCCTAATCAGTTTGTACCAACAAATATTGCACAGGCAGTTATTACCCAACCACAAACTACAGATATACCTGATATGAAGACTTTCTTAGGTGCATCTTATACTTATGGTTATCAGTATAATGGTTCTTCATTAGCCGGTAAAAATGACCCTAAGTTTGTAAATTACCCATTGCCTAACACTAACTACCAGACCCAGGCTTCAATTGATGGTTATGATTTCCACCTTTCATCATCTTCACCAGCAATTGGAAAAGGTGTACGTACTTTCTCTCCAATAGCCAGTGTTCCTGTGAGTGATAATTTCGGTTCATCTGGCATTACTGGTCCAGGTAAAGACCTTGGTTGTTACCAGGTTGATGGTACAGGAAATGTGCATTAATTAATATATTTAAGTCAATAACATTGAGATATCCGTTGCCCATATTTGGGCAACGGATATTTTGCAAAAATGAATTAAGCAAATTATAGTGGTGGTACGGAGTACCGAAGTTTAATAAATATCCTTACAAATAAATCATTCTATGACAAGACAATTAAAACTACACAGCATTATAACAATCCTTATTGCAGGTTTACTTTCTACAAATGCCTATAGTCAAACAGATACATTGAGGGTAATGGCTTACAATGTATTGAACTATGGTGAATATCCATTGTGTCAGGGGCCGAATATCAATTACCATAATTATTTGAAAACAATAGTACAATATGCCAATCCAGATATCCTATCATTGGAAAAGATGGGTTCGATAAAATACTCTTCCAGCGATCATGCATACACAGCTGAAGTAGATTTTCAGGATTCTATTTTAAAATATGCGCTAAACCCTGTTTTTCCGGGTAGGTTCAATTATGCTCCTTTTACTAATTACTCAGGTGCCAATACATTTAGTATGCTTTTTTATAACCAACAGAAGCTGGGATGCATTGGGATTGTTCTTAATTATCCAAATAATGAGGACTTTAATACCTACAAGCTTTACTATAAAGACCCAAATCTGGTAACAACTCATGATACAACATTTTTATACGTAACGGTAAATCATGATATATCGGGTAGTAGCAGTGCTACTGACAGGGGATTACAAATAGCAGGTGTGATGAACCAAATGAAATCGAAGTTTATGCACCTTGCCAATATGATTAATATGGGTGATTTCAATGTGCGAAATTCTTCAGAGCCATTATATCAAACACTGACTAATCCGGCTGATACGAGTTTCAGGTATTTCGATCCTCCATTTTATCCTGATGGGGTCTTGTCATATCCGGCTGATTGGGATTCGGATCCGAATTTGTTTACTAAATACCTTACTACGTCTACAAGGGCTCTAGGAAATGTACCCAACTCTTGCGGTACCAATGGTGGTGGAAAGAATTGGTATGACCATATTTTTCTTTCTCCATGGATTGTGAATAATAGTAATTACATTTCCTATATACACAATTCGTACAGGACAATAGGAAATGATGGGCGTAGATTGGGTATATCTGTAAATGATGCACCAACAAATACATCAGCACCGGCTCCGGTAATTGATGCCCTGTTCCAGATGTCTAATAAGTATCCTGTTATGGTGGACTTATTGGTGAGCCAAAATACTACTGGTGTAAGCCCAATGGACCCAGAGGGGCATCCTGCTGCCGTGTTGAATACCAACCTGCCTGAAACTAAAATAGGGATTACCAATCCTGCACATGAACACCTGAACCTAAATTTTGCTCCTTATTTTATCAATAAGGAATTGCAGTTAGATGTTATTGATGTATTGGGTAGGGTAGTAATGCATCAAAATATCTTTGTTTCGGAGGCAAATATTGATGTACCATTTAGGATGTTAGCAGGGAAATATTTTGTGAGGA
>CAIWHI010000488.1 GCA_903912435.1 uncultured Bacteroidota bacterium
ATGCCTAATCTGGGCCTGGGGCTGGGATTGAGAAGCAAACATTTTAATTATATACTGGAGAATAACCCAGAAGTAGATTGGTTCGAAATTATCTCGGAAAACTTTATGGATTCCGGGGGAAGACCCATACATATTCTGAAACAATTGGCAGAGCGATACCCCATAGTAATGCATGGGGTATCGCTTTCCATTGGTAATACCGACCCGCTAAACCTGGAATACCTGACTAAATTAAAAAGGCTGGCCACTGAAATAAAGCCTTTGTGGGTAAGCGACCACCTCTGCTGGACAGGTGTGAATGGCCTCAATACCCACGACCTACTACCTGTGGCACTCAACGAGGAATCACTAAAGCATATCTGCAACCGGATAAATGAAATTCAGGATTTTATGGAAAGGCCAATGGTTTTTGAAAATCCCAGCACATACCTCACCTTTAAGCAGTCCACCATACCAGAATACGATTTCTTGAGGTACATGACCGAGGAAACCGGGTGTGGCTTATTACTCGATGTGAACAATGTATATGTATCAGGTTACAACAATGATTTTGATGCAGAGCATTATATAAGGCAACTTCCCCACGACCGTATAGTGCAGATGCATATTGCCGGCCACCAAAACTGTGGTGATTATATTATTGATACCCACGACAGGCAGGTAATACAGAATGTATGGAAATTGTATAACCTTGCCTGGAAACTCACTGGTGGTGTAGCTACCCTGCTGGAATGGGACAGCAATATTCCTGAATTTGAAGAATACCATGCCGAACTGATGAAATCAAAGCAGTATATGGATAGCTTTACCCTAACCAATGAAGCTGATGTGGAATCCAGCCCTGCAATGGCCGAAGTATCTAATCCGGTTGATTTTCTGGTAAATGATATACAATGGTAGAACAGGAAAAAGGTATTTCGCTGAAGCAGATACAAGATTGGATGCAGGGGGTATTGGTTCAATCGAGACCGGCTGAACTATTGGGTAATGTTACTGTTCAAGACCTCGTCAACCCTTCTGCCCGCCTAAGTGCAGGTGCCCACCTGAATATTTACAGGCATAGCTACATTGCAAGGCTAAGGGAATGCATGCGGAATATGTTTGCAGCCCTGGCTTATGCCTTAGGTGAGGAATTGTTTACTTTGTTTGCCGACCAATACCTGGCAGCCTACCCTTCCCATAGTTATACCCTTAATCACCTGGGTCTAAATTTCGCACAATTCCTGCAAGACACCCGTCCTGACCTGCATGAAGAGCAAAAGGAACTATGGCCAGATTTCATGATAGAACTAGCAAGGTTTGAATATGCTATATCCGTGATTTTCGATGAGTACGTGCCGAATAATTTGGAGAGCGCAACAATAGAAACAGAGGACAGACACTTAATACTCACTCCTGTTTTCCACCTGTTCCAGCACCCATTCCCACTTTGCCAATACTATCTTGATTTTGTTCAGAAGCGGGAGCCTGAACTACCATTTCCACAACAAACCTGGTGTGTAGTGAATAGGGTAAATTACAAACTGGGATTATTCCCTATAAATGAAGCCCAATACCACCTGCTTACTTACCTGAAAGAAGGTAAAACCTTGAAGGAGGCCCATACCCAACTAATAGCCAACTTCAATTTTCCCAAAACCGACTTTGAATCAGTTTGGCCCGTATGGCGGAGGTATTTTATCAATTCAGGATTTTTTGTAGATGGGAAATAGTGCATGAATAAACCTATATAATGTTAACATACCTTCGATCCCAAATACCCAAATATCAAAAAAGCCCAATAGAGCGGAAATGCCCAATGTCATTGCAATAGCATTCCCCCTTGGGGCGCTGGCTTTGTGAGTGAGCGAAGGGGGGAAGGGAGATGTTCTATAAATAATGTAACCGTCTGTCAATTATTACCCCACCCCTATTTCCCATAAAACTTTACCTTTGCCCCCATGTCATCTATATCTAATTTCGACCCCAACTCGGTGGGATTAACAGCCAATAATATCTTCGGGCTGCCATTTACCCAGGAAGAAGCATCATTGGTTTTACTGCCTGTGTCATGGGAAGTAACCGTATCCTACAGGCCAGGCACTGCCGAAGGCCCGGAACGTATTTTCAGTGCAGCTATGCAGGTGGACCTCTTTGACCCTGATGTAGAAAATGGATGGCAGAAGGGTTTTTACATGTTGCCCGTAGATGAAGAAATAAAGGATAAGGGCAATGAACTAAGGACCTATGTAGAAGAAGTACTGGACTTTATGGTAGCTGGTGGCAATGTAGCAGAAGATGCTGCCCTTACCGAAAAGATGAACCAGATAAACGATGGTGGCCAAATGCTGCACGACTGGGTATATATACAAACCAGCGAACTACTAAAAAGCGGTAAAAAAGTAGGCCTGATAGGTGGCGACCACAGCACCCCACTTGGTTTCATAAAAGCACTTGCCGACCATCATAGCGAATTTGGCATATTGCAAATAGATGCCCATGCCGACCTTAGGGTGGCCTACGAAGGTTTTACCTATTCGCATGCCTCTATCATGTACAATACCACTAACCTCATACCACAAGTAAGCAAACTGGTACAGGTAGGCATACGTGATTATTGCAATGAGGAACTGGAAATTATCAACAACAGTAATGGCCGCATCCAGACTTTCTTTGATAAAAACATTAAAGAACAGCAATACGAAGGTGCCACCTGGAAAGCCATCTGCACCGAAATCATCAATGCCCTGCCCCAAAAAGTATATATCAGTTTCGATATAGATGGTCTGGACCCCAAGTTATGCCCCAATACTGGCACCCCGGTTCCCGGTGGCTTTGAAGCAGAGCAAATCTTTTACCTCTTCAAAATGCTGCATAATTCAGGCCGCCAAATCATCGGTTTCGACCTCAATGAAGTATCAGCTGGTGGTGCCACCGAAGATGGTATTGACGCTATAGTAGGTGCAAGGGTGCTGTTTAAGTTATGTAATTATATGGTTGCGTAGTAGCATCAGAAAACAAATCAAGAAATGTATTGGAATTCAAATTGGTAAGCACTGCTTTCGGCGATCAGACCAATTTGAATTGACGATACAGGCCATGCGCTACATACCCATCCATCTTAATCCCAAAATGGCTAATTGTCCCAGCGGGACAACCGGCTTGTAGCAAATGGATAAGAAAAGGGGATTTGCCCCAGCGGGGCTACCGGTCAGTATCAACATATTATAAAAGATATTCGGCTCAGGAATTAATACAAATTGGGGCGATGATGGGGCATTTTGGGAAATTATAAAATCACACATGTAATTAATAATCAATAATTTACAACGGCATCATTGCCCCATATTGGAAAATAATATTTTCAGGAAATGGGGCATTGTGTAAATCAACAAGTGTTACACCCTTAGAATTAGTTTGCAATTTTTTTTAACGAAAAGGGCTAATTGTCCCAGCGGGACAACCGGCTTGTAACA
>CAIWHI010000489.1 GCA_903912435.1 uncultured Bacteroidota bacterium
ATGGCTGCACTAAGTGGATTGCCAAATATGCATTGCTATGTGCCCGCTTTTGTGGAAGATATGAATGCATGTCTTGACGAAATGTTTACCAACCGTCGCCCTTCTTATTTTAGGCTGGGTTTGGGTAAAAACATGCCATCAAACATGAAGTTGACCAGCTATGGTGCTGCTACCGATTTGAATAGCAATGCAGGTGCAACAATAATAGCCCAAAGCCCGGTTGCTAATAATCTGGTAAGTGCATTGAAAGAGCATCCTAATAAAGATAATGTAGATGTATTTATTGTCAACAGAATGCCCATAAATACATTGCCGGAAGATATGATGGCAAGTATCCGCAAAACAGGCAAGGTGTTGACTATTGAGGAGCATATCTCAACAGGTGGCATGGGGGCAGCATTGTCGTTATTGGTGAATGAAGGCTCATTGCCGGTAAGCAAGTTTGTAAGTTTACATGCCGAGGGCTACCCGTCAGGTTTATATGGCAGCCAGGCATATCATCAGCAGGAAAGTGGCCTTGATGAGGCAAGCATAACACGAACGTTAAACTCTTATTTCTAAGATTTCATGATTAATTATACTGAACTACAGGCGAAAATAAAGAAATTGGAAGGCCCGATATTTGTGTTCGGGGCTAGTGGATTTATTGGTGCCAATATAATAAGGGATGCTTTTACAGTAAGGGACGATGTATACGCAATCACCCACGATGCCAATAGCGCATGGAGGCTAAAGTTACTCAATGTGCCGACTCGCAATATTGTGCATTGCGATATTACCTCATCAATCTCAGTAAAAAATATTTTCAATGTTTACAATCCTAAGACCGTCTTTAACCTGGCAGCTTATGGTGCCTATAGTAAGCAAAGTGTTACCAAGCTCATTTACGAAACTAATGTAAATGGTACGGTGAATATCCTTGACTGCTGCGAAAATGTAAAGGCTTATATCCATGCAGGTAGTAGTTCGGAATATGGTACTAATTCTGCTGCACCTAACGAAACCGACGACCTTGAGCCTAATAGTCATTATGCCGCATCTAAGGTTTCTGCCTCTTATATCATTCAGTATTACGCTAAATTCAAGAATATTTTTGCTTTAAATCTCAGGCTTTATTCTGTTTACGGTTTTTGGGAAGAGCCTGATAGGTTGATACCTGTGATGATTGAAAAGGCTAGGGCAGGAGGGTATCCCAATTTGGTGGAAAAGGAGATAAGCCGTGACTTTGTTTATGTGACCGATTGTGTAGAGGCTTTTGTAGATGCAGCACTAAATATCAATACAGAGATAAAAGGTAATTCTTATAATATATGTAGTGGCCAAAAAACAACCCTGGGACAATTGGTTGATTTGGTAAGGGCTGAATTTAAAATTAGTGCTGAGCCTCAATGGGGCAATATGCAAAACCGTAATTGGGATCTTAAAGATTGGTATGGTAACCCTACTAATACCAATAGGGATCTGAAATGGGTAGCAAAGACTCCTCTTGTGGAGGGTCTTCGTGCTACCTATAATTGGCATGAAGAAGTAAAGTATGTTGACACTGTTATGCCGGCATTTAAGAAC
>CAIWHI010000490.1 GCA_903912435.1 uncultured Bacteroidota bacterium
AACCATTAAATTATATGATATGTTAAAATATTTAGTTTTCTTTTATTTTATTTATTTTATATTATTTTATATCTACATCTATTTATATATTTGCTAATTTTTTTATTCAAGATGGAAGCAAGCCTTGTATTCAAGAGTAAAATTATGACATTTGTGTTTAATCATGAAAGGAGCAGTTTGATTTACTTAGAACAACCAAATTAATAGGGAGAAAATCCAATAAATTAATTACCGTGTTTGTAATCGCCCTTATGTGGAATACCTCATGTACCCACAAAGGCCAGCTTACACCCCTGCCCGACACCAGCAATTTCCCTGCCGCTGTAGGTAAAATATTCACTGCAAAATGCGCTATCACAGGTTGCCACAATGCAGCCAGCTACATGAATGCCGCACAATTGAGACTCGACTCCTGGGACCACCTCTTCAATGGCTATATCTATGGCTCAGCGGTAATACCCTATGCCTCCCAATTCAGCCCCTTAATGTACTATATCAATACATTAGAAAGCAACGGACTGGTATCAGTACCCCGCATGCCATTGAGTACCACCTCCAATCCTTTGGCCGCACTTAGCCAGGCAGAATACTTGACCATAAAAAATTGGATTGATTCCGGTGCACCCGATGCCAATGGTCGGATTGCCTTTTCTGATAATCCTACCACCCGCCAAAAAATATACATAGCCCATTCTTCAGCCTGCAACCAGGTAGCTGTGGTGGATGCAAAAACGAAACTGATCATGCGCTACATACCTGTTGGCGATGCCAATAATTCCGCAGCACATGATATTGAAGCCTCTGATGATGGCCGCAATGTTTATGTGCCATTTTTTAAGGGCAACTGGGTGCAAAAAATAAATACCGACTCCGACAAGGTAGTAGGCACTGCCAATGTAGGTTCCACTACATCAGGTGTTAATGGTCAATGGAGCATTGTAATAATATCACCAGATAATAGCCAACTTTTAGCAACAGGGTATCAGGCAAATGGATTTCTGGAGGCGGTTAACACCAGTGATATGTCTCTCTTACCCTCAAAATCAGTTACTGCATCTGATATATTTGCCTACCCCCATGGTGCCGCAGCAAATGCCACATTCGATACCTTTTTTGCTTGCTTGCAATTTGGTAATATTATCAATAAGTACTGGTTCATTAGTGGCCGGCCACATTTCAAACAAATCTCTATTAATAAAAAACCTATCATCTATAGCGATATCGATAGTACAGCCCCAGACCCACACCAGATTGAAATGTCGCCCGATTATAAAAGGTATTTTGTCACCTGCCAAAATTCAAATGAAGTAAGGGTAATGGATGCCCATGCCGACACCCTGATTGCTGTAATTCCGGTAGGTAAATACCCTCAGGAAATGACCATATGCGAATCTAAAAACCTGCTTTATGTGGCCTGCATGAAGGATAATAACCCCAATTCAGGTTGTATTGGCTCCATCTATATCATCAATATCAATACATTGATTGTTGATAAGATTTTAAAAGGCGATTTCAACCTACCCCACGATATGGCAGTTGATGAACAAGACGGTTTATTATATGTATTAAGTAGTAATAATGGGGGCACTGCACATCATACCAGCACTTGTGGCACACCGGGATGGTATACCGTTTTCGACCTCAACACCTATGTACCCGACCCAAGGAGGTTTGAAGTATTGGAAAACTCCTACACTATAAACGCTCGTTTCTAACCAATCAAAATCACATCCACAAATGCTCACCGTATCATTGCACGGCATCCAACTATATGCACCAATAGGCCTATATCCACAGGAACATATTTTGGGCAATACCTTCCTCATTGATGTAGACCTTTGGCTCCCCGACACCCAACCCTGGCCCTATGCCGACTACACACTTATCCGCTCTACCGTAGCCGAAATATTTCACAAAGAAGCCCAGCTCCTGGAAACCCTGGTCTACAACATACATACCGCCCTTAAAATCAAATTTGAATTCACCCAAAAAATCAGGGTTGCCGTAAAAAAATTACATCCCCCCATGCCCGGCGAGGTAGCCTATGCCCAGGTTTGCTACGAAATGTAATACAATATTATTTTATAGCGTTCAACGCCCTGAAAGGACCTGATATCATAACTTAGGACATCACCATTGGAAGATTGGCTGGGCAATGTTGCGAAAAAAAATACATCCAAATATATCGCCCTGAAAGGGCCTGATATCATAGCCCATGGCATCGCCATGGGAGGGTTAGGAGAGCAGCGCCTCTACCTGCCTTATCACCTCATTTATATCATCCCCAAAATCCCTGAGGTAGTAATACAACAGGGCCTTTTCAATCGCATCCTTAGCCACATGCTTTTTGCCCTCACTGAGAGCAATTATTGCCATATTCCTATAGGCATAGGCATTACCCTTATCAAGACTAAGCGAATGTATGATTGGCCTTCTCCCCTCCTCTATTTCCCCTAATTGAAACAAACAGAAACCCTTATTATTCCAGGCAAAGGCATATTCACTATCCACCTTTATAACCTCATCAAAATTGCTAATTGCCTCCTTATAATCACCATTCAGCAGCCGGGAAAAACCCAAATTATTGTAAACTGTTGTTGTTTTCGGATTTATCCCATTCAACAATACCTCACACTGATTATAATCTCCCAAATGCATATAACAATTAGCAAGATTAATAATTGAGTTTGCATCCTGCATCTTAGCCGACTCAAAAACGCTAATTGCTTCCTTATACTTTTTCTCCTTCATATAGCAAAGGGTCATATTGCCTAATGCATATTTATCCTTTGGCTCTATTTTCAAAACTAGCTCACACATTTCCCGGCTAGCATCATATTTACCAAATTGGCGCAGGTATTGAATATCAAGAATAAAGTTGCGCACCAGCCTCTTCTTATATTTTTTGGGCAAGATGGCTAAGAGCCATTTTGGAGGTAGCT
>CAIWHI010000491.1 GCA_903912435.1 uncultured Bacteroidota bacterium
CCACCGGCCCATTTCGCTATAGGCTTCCGGTCCATCAGGGTTTTTGGCTATTGACTTCGACATTTTCTTAAATGCCTTAGTGTCTCTATGCCTGGCTTTATAGTGGAATGCTTTCAAATAAGCCTTGCTCGCCTTCTTAGGCATTTGTGCCAAAGCTAGCTGACTAGTGAGTAAGCAAAATGTAAAAAATAAAACGAAAAGCCGCATCCTGATTGGGAAATTACATCAAAAATAATCAGCAATGCAATAAGGTGTTAATTGGATATTAAATATTTGGCCACTTGCCAATAAATCAGGAGCTAATTGGCCATTTTAAGCCTTAATTCGTTGATAACAGGGTGATTAATAGGCATACCTGCCTTCGGGGGTATACATTACCGGGAGTAGTTTGTGGTATTTTTCGAAGTAATCGAACCCGCCCTTAAGGTCATTCCAGAATTGCTGCCTGATTACATCATTTGGGAATTCCCTGTTCAGGTAGGCCATCCCGTTTTTATTCATCCTGGTTGGGAATATATGTACCGGGATATTCTCCTGGCCACTTAGTTTTGCATTGAGGCATAGGGTATATATTTCACTTATGCCATCGTTGGTCATGGGCATACACCCGATGGTAACACAGCCCCCATGTATATAAATATCACCACCCAGATTTCCAGCACCTACAATCTTGTCGGAATAGTTGGGATAGCTTACCAAAAGCGATAAGTAATATTCACTTTTATTATTGAATTCATCTATGAAGTAATACCCCTCTGGTACCTGCCTGTCGCCCTGGTAACGCTTGGGGCCCAGTAAGCCCGAAATAGCGCATATTCTATAGGTTTTTACCAGTTTGTATTCACTGGTTTCATTGTTCCTGGCCCATAGTTCCATTTCATTTTGTGCCTTGAACGCTCTTAAATAAATATCTGAAGATGGCCAATGGAGGTTTTTTCTGGTGAATAATTTAAAGAGGGTATCATCATATTTCCGCCACGCATCTGTGACCCTTGGTGATTGGAACTGGGCATTTCTAAATATGTCGGTTTCAGTTTGGGCTAAGGCAGGCGTTACACCAATGATTAGTGCAACTATTAAAACCCAAATAAAATAACCTCTGTTCCCCAAAATGAAATTTTATACAAATATTGAAATAACCTTTCAAAAACCAACATTTTTATGGTGATGATAAAAAATCTTACCTAAAATTCGTTTATTCTTGTGATTAATTGCGTATTTGTTAATGATTGGTAAATAAAATTAACGAAAAATCGTTTTTTTTAATACACTGGTACGATTTTTGCAGTATTAATTCTGAGCTAAAAAACCGTGCAGAATGAAAAATACAATTATTACCCGTGTGCTTCCTGTTGTTTTATTGATTTGGTGTATTGCTTTGGTGATTATTACCAATAAGCATGCATAGGGCAGGGAGGAGGTTAGTCAATTATTGCTGGTGTGATAATTGGTTTTGGGGAGTTGGGATGGTAAATATTGTTTGTAATCCATGATTATATGGATATGTAATTCTATAATTACATATCCATACCCTAATTCAGCCCTGCCACAGTACAAAACTCATCCAAATGGTTTAAAGCATAAGCGAGCATCATCTCC
>CAIWHI010000492.1 GCA_903912435.1 uncultured Bacteroidota bacterium
AGCTCTCTAAATACAAGACAAGCAATGTAAAGACTTTCCAGGCTGAAGACGAGATAGCTGCTATATGTTCTGCTATTGGTGCTTCATACGCAGGTGCTTTGGGTGTTACTACTACTTCAGGTCCTGGTATGTCATTGAAGACCGAAGCAATTGGTTTAGCTACAATTCTTGAAATTCCATTATTAATAATAGATGTTCAGCGCGGTGGTCCATCAACCGGTCTGCCAACAAAAACGGAACAATCTGACCTGATGCAGGCAATGTTTGGCAGGCATGGCGAAGGCCCGTTACCAGTTATTGCAGCTTCTTCACCTGCTGATTGTTTTGATACTATTCTGGAAGCTACCAGAATAGCTGTTGAGCATATGACACCGGTAATTTGCCTTACTGATGGTTATATTGCCAATGGTACAGAGCCTTGGCGTTTCCCAAGTGCTGCTGACCTGAAGCCTATTAAGGTTGAGTTTATGACTGAACCAAATGGACCTGACGGCACATTATTACCTTACAAGCGTGATGAAAAGCTGGTTCGTCCATGGATTAAACCAGGTACCGAAGGATTGATGCACAGGATAGGTGGACTTGAAAAAGCCAACCAAACAGGTAATGTATCTTATGATGCCAAAAACCACGAAGTAATGACCTGGTTGCGCCATGATAAGATTGAAAAAATTGCTGATTATATTCCTTTGGCCAAAGCTGAAAGCGGCAACCAGAGTGGTAAAATAGGTGTATTAGGTTGGGGATCAACTGCTGGTGCTATTAAAACTGCAGTTAGGGAGTTGATAGCAGAAGGCCATGATGTAGCTCATATTCATTTGCGCCACCTGAATCCTTTCCCGAAAAATCTGGGTGAATTGCTTGCAGGTTATGAAAAGGTATTGATTCCTGAAATGAACTGTGGCCAGTTGAGCCAGTTGATAAGGGCTAAATACCTGACACCTGCCATTGGATTCAACAAAGTTCAGGGCTTACCATTTACTACATCTGAATTGAAAAACAAAATTCTAGAATTACTTAAATAACATATTTAATGGATACAGTAATAGAAAAAGTACCGGCACCCAAACTTACCGCTAAAGATTTTGCTTCAAACCAGGAAGTAAAATGGTGTCCGGGTTGTGGAGATTACTCAATATTAAAGCAGGTACAAACCGTATTTCCTGATTTCGGTGTACCAAAAGAAGATATAGTTTTTATTTCAGGAATTGGTTGTGCAGCGAGGTTTACCTATTATATGGATACTTATGGTATGCATAGTATACATGGCCGTGCAGCAGCTATCGCATCAGGCGTAAAGGCTACCAATCCAAATTTAAGTGTTTGGATAGTTTCGGGTGATGGTGATGCCTTCTCAATTGGTGGCAACCATTTTATCCACCTGATGCGTAAGAACTTTGATGTGAACTATATGGTGTTTAATAACCAGATTTATGGTCTCACTAAAGGACAATACTCACCAACATCTGAAAAGGGCAAGGTGGCCAAATCAACTCCATATGGCTCAGTTGAAGAACCATTTAACCCATCTGAATTGGCTTTAGGTGCAAGGGCTAGTTTTGTTGCCCGTTCACTTGATCGTGACCCTAAACACATGCAAATGGTGCTTAAAAGGGCTCATGAGCATAAGGGAACCTCCTTTGTGGAAATTTACCAGAACTGCCCGGTATTTAATGATGGTACTTTCTTTGCTTTCTCTGAAAAGGAGACCAAGCAGGAGCAGGCAATATTCCTGGAGCATGGCAAACCATTGATTTTCGGTAATGGTGGTAGCAAGGGTATTAAATTCGATGGACTAACTCCGGTTATTGTAGATATCCAGGAGTCTGGTATTTCTCCAAACGATCTTTGGATACACGACGAAAAAGACAAGACCAAGGCAGGCATTATAGCCCGTTTTTTTGATACTACCTTCAATGATGTTCATTTCCCACGTCCATTTGGTGTTATATATACCGAAGACCGTCCTACTTACGAGGAAGGTATGACTAATCAGATTGAAGAATTAATTGCACGCAAAGGCAGGCCATCACTCGATAAGATTTTATCTGGTGATAAAACCTGGACTATCCTTTAATATAGATTTATTATTATTTCCTCAGCCCCCGCTTTTTTTGCGGGGGCTTTTTAGTATAAGAATTTGAAAGATTTTTTTTAAAAATTGTTTTTAAAGCTTTTAATATTCATTTCTCATTTCCTGTTTTTCTCATTCCCTATTACAATAATAATAACCTAATTTTGCACAGTTTTAAATACACATCATGGGCTTTTTCGACAAACTTTTTAAACGGAATAAAGAACAGCAGGAACAAAAAGAGGCACTGGATGAAGGGCTGAAGAAAACCAAAGAAGGCTTTTTTACCAAACTTACCAAGGCTATAGCAGGTAAGGATAAGGTAGATGAGGAAGTTCTTGACGAGGTGGAGAATGCGTTGATTAGTTCTGATGTGGGTGTTGAAACCACTATTGCCATTATTAAGCGTATTGAAGAGCGTGTTGCCAAGGATAAATATCTGGGTACCAGCGAACTAAACCGCTTGCTACAAGAGGAGATTATGAGCATGCTTACAGCTGCTCCTTCTAATGAATTTGCAACTTTCGATGTGCCAAAGGGTAGTAAACCTTATGTGATATTGGTGGTAGGTGTAAATGGAGTGGGTAAGACCACAACTATTGGCAAGCTGGCACATAATTTCAAGAAAAATGGTAAGGATGTAATTTTGGGTGCTGCTGATACTTTTAGGGCAGCCGCGGTAGACCAGTTAACTATATGGAGTGAAAGGGTAGGGGTGCCTATTGTGAAAAAAGAAATGGGTAGTGACCCGAGTTCTGTAGCTTATGATAGTGTAGAGAGTGGTATGGCAAGAGGGGCAGATGTAGTAATTATCGATACTGCAGGTAGGTTGCACAACAAATCCTACCTGATGGATGAGTTGGGTAAAATAAGGCGTGTAATCAGTAAGAAAATGCCCGATGCCCCACATGAAGTGTTATTAGTGTTGGATGCTGGCACA
>CAIWHI010000493.1 GCA_903912435.1 uncultured Bacteroidota bacterium
AGTTGGGAATAAGTTTTGTTCCGGTTCTTCTACAATATTGATGAAGCATTTATTATGATATTTAGAATAAACATCTTCTGCTTTCTTGCTTTTCTCATCACTTGTAAGTGTCTTATTAAGCATTATTTCAGAGATTTCTCTGTCCCGTCTAACACTTCTGTTAGCATTCAATCTAGCGTTGGATGGATCGTTTTCTACAATAATTTGATTTGCTAATTTCTCAGTTACTAAATAAAGTGGAATTGAAGATTGGTAGCCACTAGAAGATTCTAATAAGTCGATTTTATAGGCTCCATCCGTAACATATGAAACATCCTTATTATAATCGTATTCATAAGATATATTCAAGAAGGGAATCCCTATCGCCTTTCCATTAGAATCCATCTGAAGATCCCTAAGTTCTTCAGCAAATTTTGCTAATGGACCAGGTAATCCATTAATACCGAATGCATTCTTTATTGTGCTTAAAAAATTGCGTTCAGCAGGTACATACATTATTTTGGGAACAACATAGTTTTCATGATTTGGTACGGGTTCCCATTTTGCCCAAGGATATTCCCTTGTAGGTTTATAACAAATACTATACTTGTTTCCTACATATTCAATTTCTGAATTGTCGTTTAAATAACTACCAATCCTTTGCCATGCAATTGCATTAATCACATCATTTCCTGTTGGGAGGGTTGTATCACCCCTGTTTAAGGCTTTTTCTAACCACATAAATGTAGAAATCAACTTAGCCACAGTACTCTTACCGCTACCCTGGTTACCAATAAAAACTGTAAACTTCTTTATATCTATCCAGCCGTCATTTTCAGAACAACCTTCTTTTATCGGCCCAAAGTTCTTTATTCTTATCCTGCTCATTGTATTAAATAATTGCTCAAATGTACCAAATTTTGTTAATGGTATGCTTCGGCATACTAACAAATCTGTCATAAACCATGGCTAATCTAATTAAATACACTCTTCAAAACGTACTCAATCTAAGAAAACTGAACGAGGTTTATATTTTTCCTTCTCCCTAATCCACATAAAAATTTGTTTTCCATCCAAAAACCATTACCTTAATACGCAAATTGTTTTTTCGATGAAAATACTGGAAATTAAAGCAATGAATGGCCCCAATTACTGGAGTGCCAATAGACATAAATTGATTGTAATGCTGCTGGATCTTGAAGAAATGGAGCAGCGACCTACAGATAAAATACCTGGTTTTCTAGAAAGGCTGAAAGCCCTTATGCCTACTTTATTTGACCATCGTTGCTCAGAGGGTGTGCCAGGCGGCTTTTTTATGAGGGTGGAAGAAGGTACCTGGATGGGCCATGTAATAGAACACATAGCATTGGAACTACAGACCCTGGCCGGTATGGATACAGGTTTTGGCCGCACCCGTGAAACTAAGGATGCCGGGATTTACCATGTAGTATTCTCTTACCAGGAAGCAGCGGCTGGCATTTATACAGCCAAAGTCTCTGTTAAAATAGCACAGGCACTAGTTGATGGACTGCCTTATGACCTCGAAGCTGATATTCAGGAACTAAGGGAAATTAGGGAGAAGGAAAGACTGGGCCCTAGTACCGGATCTATAGTAGAAGAAGCTATACGTAGAAAAATACCTTATATAAGATTGAACAAGCATTCTTTAGTGCAATTAGGCTATGGTGTGAATCAATGCCGTGTACAGGCGACAATTGCCAGTACTACAAGCAGTATAGCCGTGGAAATAGCTTGTGATAAAGAAGAAACCAAAAACCTCCTCGAAGCTTCTGAAATTCCGGTTCCACGTGGTCGTATTATTTACGATGAGGAAGACCTGCAGAATTGCATTAATAAAATAGGCTACCCCATAGTTACCAAACCAGTAAATGGTAATCATGGCAAAGGTGCTACTACAAATATCCGCAACTGGGAAGATGCAGTTGACGGGCTTAAATCTGCCAAAGTGTATGGCAGGGCTGTAATATGCGAAAAGTTCATTACCGGTCGTGATTACAGGGTATTGGTGATCAATTACAAATTTGTGGCAGCGGCACTCCGTACCCCTGCGGCTGTTATTGGTGATGGCTTGCATACCATTCAAGAGCTAATAGACATTGTAAACACAGATCCCCGTCGTGGTTATGGCCATGAAAAGGTACTTACTGCTATTAAGGTGGACCATTTCACAATGGGCATGCTGGAAAAAAAGGGATATACCCTGAATACAATACCCGAGGCCAAGGAAGAAGTATGGCTAAAACCTACAGCCAACCTAAGTACGGGTGGTACAGCTACTGATGTTACCGACTTTGTGCATCCTACCAATATTTTCATGGCCGAGCGTATTGCCCGTATTATAGGACTCAATATCTGTGGTATAGATATTATGGCCGACAACCTATCAGTGCCATTAAGCGAAAGCGGAGGATCTGTACTTGAGGTAAATGCCGCACCTGGTTTCAGGATGCACCTCGACCCTACAGAGGGTCTGGCCCGTAATGTAGCCGAGCCGGTTATAGATATGCTTTATCCTCCGGGATCTACCGCAAGAATACCTATTATAGCAATATCAGGTACAAATGGTAAAACCACAACCACCCGCCTTATAGCACATATAGTAAAGCAACAGGGCTTTAAAGTAGGTTATACCACTACAGATGGTGTATATATTCAAAACCAGATAATGATGCATGGTGACTGCACCGGGCCAGTATCTGCCGAATTTGTATTGCGCGACCCTACAGTAAACTATGCTGTACTGGAATGTGCACGGGGTGGTATACTTCGCGCAGGTCTCGGTTTCCATAATTGCGATGTAGCAGTTGTAACCAATGTTGCCGAAGACCATATGGGCCTTGGTGGTATTGATACCCTTGAAAAACTAGCCCGCGTGAAAGCGGTTGCAGCACAAACTGTTTTCCCTAAAGGATACTCGATACTTAATGCAGATGACGACCTGGTTTATGCAATGCACGAAGAGTTGGAATGCCATGTAGCTTATTTCTCATTGAATGAGCATAACCCACGTATCAAAAAGCATTGTGCCAAAGGTGGTATTGCTGCAATCTATGAAAATGGCTATGTAACTATTCTAAAGGGCTCATGGAAAATAAGGGTAGAGAAAGTTACCAATATCCCGCTAACATTCTCAGGTATGGCTGAGTTCAATATTGCTAACGTATTAGCAGCTACCCTCGCTACTTATGTACAGGATTTCAAAACGGAGGATATAAGGCAGGCGCTGCAAACATTTGTTCCATCACCGGCTCTTACACCGGGCAGGATGAATATGTTCCACTTCCACAACTTCTCTGTAATGCTCGACTATGCCCATAATACGCATGGCTTCATTGCTTTGGGTAAATACCTGAAATCGGTAGAGGCATCAGTGAAGGTGGGTATCATAGCTGGGGTTGGCGACCGTCGTGATGAGGATATTATATCTCTTGGTGAGGCCGCAGGTAGTATTTTTGACGAAATTATTATCCGTCAGGATAAGCACCTACGTGGCCGCACCGACCAGGAAATAATTAATTTCCTCACTAAGGGTATCCATAATATAGACGCTAATAAGAAAATAACTGTAATACAAAAAGAAACTGAGGCTATTGATTACGCATTACAAAATGCAGTAAAAGACAGCTTTATAGTAATTACCAGCGATGTAGTGCCAGATGCACTGGAGCAGGTGAAAAGCTACAAAGCCCGTGAAGATGGTGCAAAGGTGTAGTTGACTCTATGTATAAAAATTAAACCGCCATTGCCCTTGAAAGCTGTGGCGGTTTTTTATTTAAACGAGGCTATAATCTGTTACTCATTCTCCAACGCCTTTTCAATCGCCTTACTCGGGATAAACCACAACACAGAAACTATTGCATAGAGTACCAATGATATATAGGGAGAAACGTAAAGAGCAATAGGCACAGAGCTTATATATAAAACAAGGGAAGTAATACCCTTAAAATCGCTTTTGGCTATGGCTTTCGTTAGTTCGGTTTCTTGTTTGTAACTATGTGAAATTACCTTGCTTAATATAGTATAAGAAACACCACAAATTGCCAATAAAGTACCATAAACCGCTACTGTGCCTTTTTCAAACCTGTTCACGCCCATCCACCCTGTAGCAAATGGAACCAGGGAGAGAGAAAATAGTAAGAACATATTAGCCCAAATTACTGAAGCTTTTACTTTATGTATTGTATGCATCAGGTGGTGATGATTAGCCCAATAAATGGCTACAAAAATAAAGCTCAACAAATAACCATAAAACACGGGTGCCAGATGCATCAATGTATGCCAACCTGTAGTTTCAGGAACCTTCAATTCCAATACCATTATGGTAATAATGATGGCAAATACCCCATCGCTAAATGCTTCAAGTCTCGATTTATTCATTTTCTATCTGATTTTCAAAATTATTGATTCACACCATAACTTCAAGCTCTTTGGCAGAAATAGCATTTTGTTCCAAAAGAACATCAAGCCTTTCCCTAATTTGTACCGGAGTTTGGTTTTCATGAATCATTCTTTCAATTGTGTGACCCAATTCTGTACTGGTTTTCATGCCCATCATCATCCATTTAGGTTTAAATGCATGCACCTGTAGGGTGAGTTCAGCCATGTCGGCATCGGCCATAGCCCTATTCACCTTATCACTAAAAACTGGTACGGCTGTAATAAAGAGCTTTATATACCTTTTCATACGTGCCTCATCCCCTTCACAAAAATTGGCGAGGTAGGTTAGATCATGATGTTGGCCCATAATTTTTGTAGGTGTTTCAGGCTGAGCTGTTTTCCTTTCTCCTACTTGGCTTTTCCTTCCGGTTTGTTCTGCTATGGCTGCGACAAGTTGCCATGCCTTGAATGGTTTGGGCACATAGGTGTTCATACCATTCATATAAATCATATCAATTTCAAACTTAAGCATACCTGCACTCAGACCTATAATGGGAATATTTTTCTTAGGAGGCTGTAAGCGTTCTCTAATGTAGCGTGTAGTCTGCAAGCCATTAAGGGTGGGCATTTGCACATCCATCAATATTACATCATAGTCATTTTGATTGAGTAACCTTATTACTTCCCTACCTGTATGGGCTTCATCAATAGTCATTTTAGCCTTGGTTTTTAGTGTCTCTACCACCACCATCCGGTTGTAATCATTGTCTTCACCCAGCAGAATGCGAAGCCCTTCCAGCATACTTCCATCTGGGGTTTGCTCTTGTTGGATTCTTTGTTGTAGTTTTTCGGGCGACCCTACCGGATACGAAAGTGTGAAGAAAAAGGTTGCTCCCCGACTTTCTATGCTTTCTACCCATATTTTTCCACCCTGTAATTCTATTAACTGCTTAGAAATAGCCAGGCCTAATCCAGTTCCCCCATATTTGCGGGTATCAGACTTATTCACCTGCGAAAAACTTTCAAATAGCTTGCCTAACTTATCAGCAGGAATACCTATACCTGTATCAATTACGGCAAATTGCAGTGTATTTACTCCAGCTACATTGTTTACGAGACTTACATTTATAGCAACACTACCCTTTTCGGTGAATTTAATGGCATTACCAGCCAGGTTTAGCAATATCTGGTTCAGTCTGAATGAGTCTCCTACTACTACATCACCTACCTCGCTATTTATTTGCGTAGCTAGCTGCAGCCCTTTCTCTTCAGCCCTAAACGAAAGGGTATCACAAACATGTTTAATAGTCTCAGAAAGCGAAAAGTCTATTGATTCCAAATCCAGTTTACCCACCTCTATTTTCGAAATATCCAATATATCGTTGATGATATGCAACAGTATGTCCGATGATTTTGAAATGACCTGAAGATAATTTACCTGATCAGGTCTGGGATTTTTCTCCAGCAGCAGGTCGGTCATACCATTCACAGCATTCATAGGTGTTCGTATTTCATGGCTCATATTAGCAAGAAATTGCTGCTTTTGGTTTTCCGACCTTTCGGCCCTCAATCTTAGTATATCGGCTGATTCTTTCTCAAGGGCGATCAGTCTGTTTTTTTCTTCGAGTGCATTTTTGTTTTTACCCACCACCCTGAAACTATTAATCAGCCAGATACTGATACCCACCAGCATCACCAGTATACCCGCACTTACATACATCTTCTTCTTGTCTGCAAGCAGTTGCAATCGCTGCACCTCTATTTTCTTTTCATTAAGTTCTGCATCATGTTTACCTTCTGTCAAGGCTATCTTCTGCATATTCTCCTGTGAGAAAACAGAGTCTTTCACTTTTGTAAACTGCCGGTAAGCAAGCAATGAATTTTTATACTCTTTACCTAAAAGGTACGCATCTGAAAGCTCTCTATTGAACTCCATACAGCCTGTAAGAAATCGTATCTCATTACATATAGCTATTCCCTTTTCAAGGAATTGGATAGCCAGTACCAGGTTTGCCTTTTTATCTTTTGGAATATAATTAGTGGGGTTAATATCTCTGATGGTATCTTTTGCTATGGACAGGTAAATCTCCCCTATATTTCCTGATATAAGCCCAATGCCATTCTTTTCACCAAGCATATCAAAAATAGCAAGGGCCTTAAAATTGTAATTTAGAGCACTTTCATAATCAAGCTGTTGCAAATAGATATTCCCAATATTGCCCAGATTACGTGCTGCTCCGGTTTTATCATCTATTTGTATAAAAATGTCGAGAGCCTTAAGATCGCATTCCAGAGCTTTATAATAGTTATTGGTAACCTGATAGATATTACCAATATTGCCCAGCGTAGTGGCTAGTTTTTTCTTATTATGGGTTTCCTCAAAAAACTTGAGTGCCATATTATTATACTCCAGCCCCTTGGCATAGTCGCGACTCACAGAGAAGATATTGGCCATATTAGATTCCACCTCTGCCATGCCATATTTGTCTTTTATTTCCTCATAGATTTTCAATGCGCGGAAATCGTATTCCAGGGCTTTGAGGTAAGACGAGACAAACTGGTAATTGCTGCCTAGCTTGTCGCAGGCCATAGCGATACCCTTTTTCCATTCCAGTTCGGTAGCAAGGTTCAGGGCCTCCTGGCCATATTTTATGCCTTCGGCGGGGTTAATGGTTTTATAAGAATAAGAGAGGTCGTCAAGAAGCCGCACTTTGGCTGTATCATCTTCAAGTTTGGGCAATACCTTAAGCAGGCTATCTATCCTGGCCTGGCCTTGTAGCCTGGCCAGTGATGAAAAAGGCAATAAAGTGAATAACAAAACTATGATACCCCTCATTATAAAACCTGTTTTGCTTGCTGTTGTTATACAATATTATTCATCAAAGTGAAAATTTTATACTAAAAATTAGCCTGCGTGGTTTATGACAATTTCAGCTTATAAATGTAAGGATATTACAAATTGCATTCATTAATTTTTAGTGTAAAATAGAGGAATATGTGTGCAATTATAACCTATTTATTGCCCAAAAATGAAAAAGTAGAGGTTTTAACACATTAATTGTTGGTGAACAAGGTTAAATAAGTATTTGGGGACATATATACGGGGAGTAGTAAAAACCTGTAGCTCCTCGGGGTATAGTCCGTTTATGGTATTGGATTTTCTACAAACCAGTAGTCACTATGGGACATAATGCTTATCCAGTACCTATTTATTCTATAAATCGGTAGCCCTGCTCGGGCATGGTCATTAAGTTAAACATTTCGCCAGCCGCTGCTAACTCACAAAATCTGAAGAACGTTTTTATCTTAATTGGATAATATTTATTTTGAAACAGAACCCTTGAATATTGCCAATGGGAATTAGGGCGATGTTCTTTTCAAACAAATTTGATGTTTGGGTATTTAAAAAACAAAAAGCCGTCCCAGGAATGGAACGGCGGGCTGTGAATTGGTAATGGAATACCATTTCAAAGGAGATTAAGATGCTTTCTTGAGAATGCCTGGGGCAATTACTAATTCGCGTGCATCATCCGGAGTAGCATCAGCACTGCTGGTAGGCATTACTATCTGCATATCGGTAATATCTTTTAGCTGGGGCAATTGTGATGGTGAATTAATACCCAGATAATCCATGAAACTCTTTGATGTATTGTAGATCAATGGTTTACCCACCATTTCTTCGTTGCGGCCAGAGATTACGATCAGTTCTTTTTCCAATAATTTCTGGATGCTGTAATCAGCACTTACGCCACGTATATATTCAATTTCGCTTTTTGTTATTGGTTGTTTGTAAGCAATGATAGATAAGGTCTCCATAGCAGCAGAAGACAATTTCTTAATGTGCTTTTCGCCATTAAGCTGTAATACTGTTTTGTGGAAAGCCATTTTAGTTAGGAATTGGTAACCACCACCTATTTCCCTAAGTCCGAATGGGAAATAATCGGTATCGTATTTTTCACGGATGGCATCAAGGCAGGTAGCAATGCGTGCTGATTCAATAGCAGAATCTAAAGCCTGGCCAAGTGCCTCGGTCATTTCAATTTGGGTAAGCGGCCTTTCGCTGGCAAAAATCAGCGCTTCTACATGTGGTATCAGTTGTTCAATATCCATACTCCTTCATTTACTTCTGTCACGAAAATACTATAATCACCCCTCTTAAGGGGTTTAAGTAATTCACAGAATGTGTATAACAAAAGGGTAGAAATATGGGGAAAGAGGGGTGCGGGAAAAGGATGTTTTTAATAGGAAATTAGTTGAATGGGGCTTAAAATTTTTGGTATTTTTAATCTTCGACTTTTGAATTTAATTTTCTTTTATTTTTGCATTCAGTTTACTTATGAAAAATCTCATTAGGTTCGATTGGGCAGTAAAAAGGCTTTTGCGCAACAAAGCCAATTTTGGTATTCTCGAAGGTTTTTTGAGCGAATTACTATCTGAGGATATTCAAATTGAAAGCATTCTGGAAAGTGAAAGTAATAAACAAACGGGGGATAATAAATCGAACAGGGTTGATATTCTGGTAAAGAATTCAAAAGATGAATTGCTCATAATCGAGATTCAAAATAGTTATATGCTCGACTATCTCATGCGTATGTTATTTGGCACATCGAAGCTGATAGTGGATAATATGGATGAAGGAATGAAGTATGGCAACATCAAAAAAATTATCTCTGTAAATATTGTCTATTTCGACCTGGGTCGTGGAGAGGATTATATTTACCATGGTACCACAAACTATGTAGGCATTCATAAAAACGACACACTAACCCTATCGAAAAATGAAGAATCCATCTACCATACCGAACAGATTGCTAAAATATATCCTGAATATTACATCATAAAAGTGAACCAGTTTGACGAAGTAGCTAAGGACAGGCTTGATGAATGGGTATATTTTCTGAAAAATTCACGAGTTAAAGAAGGTTCTAGCGCCAAGGGATTAAAAGAAGCCCAGGAAAAACTGGATGTATTAAAATTGAGCGAAGCCGACAAACGTGAATATGACAATTACATAAAAGATTGGCGTGATACTTTTGGTGTGATTGTGGGTAATTTTGATAAAGGTAAATTCGAAGGACATCAGGAAGGGCGTCAGGAGGGTATTGAGGAAGGCCGACAAGAGGGTAGGTTGGAATCTCGTTATGAAATAGCAAAAAACTGCCTTGCTGAGGGTATGCCTGTTACTGTTATTACTAAACTAACTGGCCTAAGTGAAGATGAAATAAGACAAATCGTTCTCTAACTCCCTAAAATTTAATATTCATTGTTACCGAATTATTAAATATACCTCAAAGTATTTCCTTAATATTGCCCCTTCAAACTATTTTTTTCACAAAACGGTAGCTTAGTGAATCATCCTCAAGGGCATCTTGTAGCGGTAGGTGGAGCAGAAGACAAAGGAACTGACCTTGAAAAAGGTATTCTGCAACGTAACCGCCTTAACTTTTTTGAGCTTGGTATTCTCAAAAATATCGTAAGCCTTATTGATAATAAGGAAGCAAGGGTAGAAGTTATTACCACCGCATCATCTATACCTGATGAAGTAGCCCAAAATTATATTGACGCTTTTGCAAAACTAGGATGCCACAATGTGGGTCACCTACGTATTAGGAACAGGGAAGACGCAAGCATGGCCACTAGTATAGAAAGGCTTAAGGCTTGTATTTGCATCATGTTTTCGGGGGGTAACCAGTTGAGGTTATCATCAATATTTGGGGGTACCCAGTTTTTGGATCTCCTTAAGTACAGATACCAGAATGAGAACTTCCTGATAGCAGGTACCAGTGCCGGTGCCATGGCTATGAGCAATACCATGATTTACGAAGGTAATGCAGCTATAGCCAACCTGAAGGGCGAAGTAAAAATCACCACAGGGCTTGGCCTTATGCAGGATGTAATCATAGATACCCATTTTGATAAGCGTGGCAGGTTCAATAGGTTGGCACAAGGTGTGGCAGCACAGCCGGGAGCAATAGGTATTGGCCTGGGTGAGGATACCGGTATCATTGTTTCAGAAGGTATTGAACTCAAAGCTATTGGCTCAGGTAGTGTGGTGATTATTGATGGTCGAAATATTGATTTCAACAATATTGCCGACATCAGATTTGGCCAGCCGATATCTGTGGAAAATATTATTGTCCACATCATGTCTAAGGGCGATGTTTACAATCTGGAAACCCGCAAGTTTGTAGGTTCAGAGGTGGTAATAGATGATGAGGATTAATTCTATTCAATAGAGTCAGACAGGCTTTTGATAAATTTCCTTTCTTTTATAGAGTAGGTTACCCCTTCGGCTATTATGCTCATTTGTAGGTTTTCAACTACTATTGGTATGTATTCTGTTGCTGTACCAATATTGGTGTTTTTTATGTTTCTGCCGTCCAGTGTTATGACCATACCCGAGCCTATACACTCGGCATGGTTGCCACCGGATATGATTAATGCTGTATTTTCTTCTAAGCCTATACCCAAGCAACCGGGGTTGAGTGCTATGGCATGGGCCAAACGGGCTATACGCCCCCGCTTTATAAAGTGAGTATCTACAATTATCCCACTAATGAAATTTAATCCCCGGCTTATTTTGATATCATCTTTGTAGAGTGCAGCACCTATAAGCCCACCGGTTATTATTATTTCGGGTAGGGCCATAGCACCGGCACTAGTGCCGGCTATTATAAAATTTTCATGGCCATAATACTTGTCTCGTATAGCTTGCAATAAGGGGGTTTCTTGGATTAAGGCAACTAACCTACCCTGATCGCCACCGGTAAAGAAAACCGCATGTGCTTCTTTTATCCGTTCTACAGAATCCGGCTTGTGAGCATCGGCTATGCTGCCTACCTTAATGAATGATACCTTAGTAAAACCTTCCTGTTCATAGGCTGTGATATACATTTGTTCCATATCAATCGGAATAGATGAGGCCGCGGCTATTATCTCAATTTCGTGATGTGCCCTGGGGGTTTCTTGTACCAATTTGCCTAGTATCTCAAAACGGGTCACATTCTTTTTCTTATTGTAAACCGTCAGGTTTTCTCCCGGCAGATCGCCCTTGTCTTCATGGCCGCCTATTATGATTAGTTTTCCTTTTGGTATCATTGTATGTATCAAATTCGCCAATTACAGGCTGTTATTAAAATAGACCACCTAATACAGCATGCAAAACCTCAAACAGGATTAATAATATGACAATCCATTCCAACTTGTTGGCATCGCGGTGCTGAACCAATTGTGCAAATATCCGCTGGTTATTATCAATAATCGTTAGGGTATATTCCACCTCTTTAAAACGGGTTTTGAGGTTAAAGGTTGCTGATAGCCCGGAATTAATTTGAGACAGGTATTCTTCTTCCCATACATTGTCTGGAGCATCTAGAAAGTAAAGATTATCAGTAATACGGTTCTGGATGTTAAGGGTTTTACCAATAAGTTTCATAAGGCTTATTTTCGAAATGGCTAGTTTCCCGCTGAGCTCCAGTTCCTTGGTTTGCTTGGAAGTTTCGTAGAGTATATTCTGGGCCAATTCGGTAAAATAGTCTAATACAACAGATTGGTTTACATTGAGTAGGGCTATTTTAATGACATCAGCATTAATTTCGGGAACCCGCATAGAGTTATACTCAAAACTAAGTCCCTGCCCCGGCTCAACATTAATCACAAAATCTTCCCTGAATTCTTTGCCTTCAGCAATAGGTGCATCTACGAATGGACGTATAAAATCAAGGAATTCAATAATGGTTTTTTCATCACAATCAGAAAAGGCTACCTCGCCATAATTCTGAATGTAGATATAGGAGGTAGTTCCCTTTTTTATAAATACTTCGGTAGCTGTAGAAGAATGGGTAGTACCGGCATAGGCATCCTTCAGTTTTTTCAGGAGGATATTATCTCCCAGCCGGTATGCCACTATTTTAACCTGGTTCATTTGCCTTATATTTTACCCATTCACAGGATATGCCTGGGCTATTTTTGTACCCATTTTATAATGTACCGTAGGCCGGGCGTTAAAACTCACATTTGAGGCAGCCTCGAATAGTAGTATAATATCAGAACCACCAAACTGGAAATAAGATAATTCCTCGCCCTTTCGCAATGTTACCCCTACTTCAGCGGTCAAGATTACAGATGATACCTGACACATCCCAATAGGCAAAACAGCCACAAGGCCAATAGCTGTTTCCAAAACAATAAGCCCCCTTGATTGGGCAAACTGGTATCCGGGAACATCCAGCGAATTGTAGTCCCTCTTTAAATTCAGGGTATGTACACCCTCCTGACCGGGACTAGGTACAGCCTCCACTTCAAGATATACCTGTCCATGTATTACCCTTGCTTCAAGAACTTTGCCACCCACAGGTGCATGCTGGCGATGATAATCGGTAGGGCTAAGGTAGGAGTGCATGAACATGCCATTTTCAAAGCGGTCTTTGTATGGGCTTCCTTCCAACAATTCACTTACCTTCCAGTTGATATTCTTCAATGTTACATGCGAGTCTTTTCTTATTTCCCATTGGCCACCAAAAGTGGAATCTGCAGGCATAACGATTACCGACTGGTCGCTAATAGCAGCAATAGGCCTATATCCTGGTTTAAAATGGCGGGCAAAAACCTGGTTGAACGATTTCCAGCCATCATGGGGGCGAGTGTACTCATTCATATTATAGAAAAGAGAGTCGTACAAGGTTTTTTCTGATTCTTTGGTCAATGATTCAGGGGTATCGAGGAACAGACCGAGGGCATTGGCATAATCAACCATCCATTTGGAAAACGGGGTGAGCTTAGGTGCCTTGTCGTGTGGGGTAATTTTATTTTGGAGGGAAAAAACGGGTTCCTGATTGGCTATGAAATAGAATGCGCTAAGGTGGTCATTCACATTTTTGCCATTGGTGGTTTCGGTAGGAACCCAATACAAGAATTTGTCAATCCATTTAAGGTAAGAATCCAGATTATGCACATTATCAATGAGCTGCACATTCTTGCTTTTTGCTTTTTTGATGGCAGTCTCGAAGCTTTCTTTCCAGTTGTTTTTTTCAATCATTACGGCTAGTGCTTCCACTACCGGGTGGTACATTGTTTTGGTTGGCATTATTCGCGGTTTTGTACAAAGGTTCTGTTTTGTACCAAGCCGGGTATTACACAAATAGGATTATTATTTGCAAAATTCACATATACGGGCGCAGGTGATGGAGCAATATTCCTATATTCGCAATATAAAATATGTATACACAATGAACCTACATGTAGTTGCCTATCCCCAATTATTACCTGCTGACTATGAACTGATACAGGCATGCCGCAAAGAGTATAATAGCTTATACTCAATTATTGAGCCCCATTTTACCCTGGTATTTTTGGTGCCTGATATGGAGGTTGCCGATTTTATTGGTGAGGTGAGAAAAAAAACGGAAGGCTTTGGCCCAATTGAATTTACATTCAGATGTGCCATCATTACCCCGGATGTTATTAGCAAAAATTATGACGCCTTTCTGGTGCCTGATGAGGGATTTAGTAAAGTAGTGAGATTGCATGACCGCCTATACAGTGGGTTGCTTTCCCCCCATCACCGGCTGGATATTGCCTATACACCACATCTAAGTATAGCCGCATCGCCCTATGTAGATAAAATAAAGAAAATAGTAGATAGCTGGAACGAAAAGGAATTTGCCATCAAAGGCACTATAACCGAGCTCGATATCATTAACTACGAGAACCGGGTGATTAGTACTATTGAGAGAGTGGTGTTGTAGGCAATTATGACAAATAGAAATGGTGTCACGATGGGCAGGCACAGGAGAGGTTGCCGACCGCAGTTTTTCCAACACTTGACTTTGGTTCTTTGGAGTTGAGTTAGTTAGTAATTTTCATTGGCTTATGGAATTCTATTGGGCTTGTGTTGTATTTCAGCTTTGGTTCTTTGAATTCCGGTCTCAGACCGGCTGATTTGCGTAGACACGAGTGATCCTACCGGAACACTCGCGCCAGGGATGTTTTATTGAAGTGGGGATTATTCATCACCGCCACCATAAATCTTTACCTCGTTCCTGCCCTTATTGTTTTTGCAGGCACGGTACATACCCTCACTATTAAAAGGCATTTCAATATTACCTTCCTTATCAATGGCTATAAGGCCACCTTCGCCACCTATTTTCACCAGTTTGTGTTGCACCACCAGGTCGCAGGCATCTGTTAATGACATCCCTTTGTATTCTATAAGGCAGGAAATATCGTGAGCCACTACCGAGCGGATAAACAGCTCTCCTACTCCTGTGCATGAAATGGCGCAGGTATCGTTATTGGCATAGGTACCTGCACCGGGTATAGGGCTGTCGCCTACTCGGCCATACTTTTTGTTGGTTAATCCGCCTGTGCTGGTAGCGGCGGCGAGATTACCTGCACTATCTAATGCTACTGCACCCACGGTTCCGAATTTTTTGTCGGTATGGTCCAGGGTTACCCGGTCTTCAGCAAGGGCATCCTGCCATTGTTGGTATCTTTGTTGACTAAAGAAATAATCATCATCTTCAAATTCCAGACCTTGTTGGCGACCGAAATCTTCGGCACCCTTTCCGCTCAATAATACATGACCACTATTTGCCATTACTTCCCTTGCTAGTTTCACAGGGTTTTTTACTCCGCTTACACCACAAACCGCACCGGCCACCAGGTTTTTGCCAAACATTATTGCAGCATCCATCTCGTGCTTACCCTCATGATTAAACACAGCACCCTTACCGGCATTAAACAGCAGGAAATCTTCCAGTTTCACAACGGCAGCTTCAACCGCCTCAAGGCTGCTACCGCCGTTTTCCAAAATAATGTAACCGGCATCCAGGGCATCCTGCAGGCCGCCTTCATATTTGGCTTGCAATTCGGGAGTCATTGAGCTGCGGAGGATGGTACCTGCTCCACCATGTATGGCAATAGCAATATTTTGGCTGGTCATTTTTGTGTGTTTGCTTGTGGCTGCAAAAGTACCGTTCATTTAGATTAGTTGGGGCGGTAATTTGGTGAACGGCAGAAAAATGCCCCATTGCCCCAAAATATTTTGTTTGGGGCAATGATTTCACCAAATCATTGACAATCAATTATTTGCTCGTTTTTGGAATGCCCCATTTATGCCCCATCATTGCCCCAATGGGTAAATGATGGGGCTGTGGGTTCTAAAATATTGAGGGTAATCATATCAAAGGAGACATATATATAATTTCAGATTTCCCTGCTGAATATAGTGGAACAAAGTAAAAGACTTAGGTGAAAATCAAATCACAAATAGTATTAATTGTATAGTTCCTACCCCGGATAAACCATGGCGTATTCGGTTTCTTCCTTTTCGCTTATGGTGTCGGTGATATTGAAGAGAGATTCGTATTGGGATACCATCTGGCAAAAGAGGGTGACACGGGCATCGAAGGGCATTTCTTTGGCGAAATTATAGCCCATCACAAAGTCGAAAAGGTTATTGCCACTGGCCATAAAGCCATTTTTCACCTCATCTATATTTATCTGTATTTCTTCCTGCTCCTGGGTCTCCAGGTATTCATCAGAAATATTTTCTGCTATAACTTTTTTAATTTTTGTACCCGACCTTAGCTTGTTGAACTGATTCTTAATAATGTTGCGTGATTCATCACTGGTTACCAGATTTTCGAGTGATACCTTGAGTGAGTAGCCGGGTCTGGTTTCAAATACCACATCGCGCATACCTGTGAGCAATTGCTCCACATTGGTTTCCTGCTTCAGGCGGAACTGGTCTTTGAGGTATTTTATTTGCCTTAGCTTTTGTATTACCCCTGTCTGGTACTTTATTTGGTTAAGGTATTCAATAATCTGCTTTTGGGTCTCTATGAGGTTGTGCCGACACTCATGCAGGTTTAGCTTTAGCTGTGTGAT
>CAIWHI010000494.1 GCA_903912435.1 uncultured Bacteroidota bacterium
GTATTATCAATGCAGGTGACGGCACCAATGAACATCCCACCCAGGCCCTGCTGGATGCATTTTCGATGCGGGAAAAACTGGGTAACCTTAAAGGTAAACGCATAACCATACTGGGAGATATAATGCACTCAAGGGTGGCACTAAGTAATATTTTTTGCCTTACCAAGTTGGGTGCTGAGATTACAGTTTCGGGCCCACCTACACTTATCCCAAAGCATATTGAATCACTAGGGGTAAGAGTGGAATACAATATTAAGAAGGCCCTGGAATGGTGCGATGTGGCCAATGTATTGCGCATACAGTTGGAAAGGCAGCATAAGCCTCTGTTTTCAACCCTGAGGGAGTATGCCCTATTCTATGGGGTTAATAAAAAACTGCTGGACGGACTGGAAAAAGAAATCATCGTGATGCACCCCGGCCCAATAAACCGTGGTGTAGAGTTATCATCAGATGTAGCAGATAGTAAACAATCTATAATACTGGGGCAGGTGGAGAATGGAGTGGCCATAAGGATGGCAGTTATCTACCTCTTATCGGGAAAGAGGGATTTAACCGACCTAAGCTAAACCTGATAAAAACACCGCTTATGCCCAATGAATTTTCATTACTCATCAATTTTGTTAGCAAGATTCCCGGCATAAACGAACCTATAGCATCAGGTTATTATGAAAATGGTAATTGGTGGTTGAAATTCTCCATTAATATAAAGCATCCGATTGCATGGAATGTAGTTCAGGAATTGGGACATATCTGTAATTTCCTTTCCCTTAACGAGCCACTCCCAACTTCCTTTTATCCTGTATCCCCACCACCCTACCTAAATGGTGGCCCCGAGGATTATCTATATTGGATACTGGAATCGAGCAATACAGATTTCAAACAAGACGCCATGTTTCATTGGCTGGAAGACCGCCTACCCAAACCAGTTTCTGACCCTAATGCCTGGTTATCAGATGATAGTGAAGATGGTTTAAAGTAATAGTTCAATTAACAATTAACTATTAACAATCGACAATTAATCATTAACCATTTGAAAGAAACCTACGTCTATACCGATGGTAGTTGCCATACCCAATTATTAATTGGATCATGGGCTGCAATCCTATTTGTGGATGGTGAGCGAATGGAATTATCAGGAATAGAAAACAACACTACCCATAATGCCATGGAGTTGGTGGCTGTTATAAAAGCCATAGAATATTTAAGAGAGCACTACCCCAGCCTCCCCGCAATAAATATTATTACAGATAGCCAATATGTTGCCGGGCTTTTCGCAAGGGAGGAACGACTTTCAAACGCCGGATTCATTACCAAAAAGGGCAATGAAGTAAGAAACGCTGAGGAGGTAAAGCGGCTTTATGAACTGAATTCTAAATACCAACTGAATTTTACGAAGATTAAAGCACATCAAAAATCTAGTGATGTGGTGGAAAATATAAATGATGAGGTGGATAAATTGGTGAGAGGTATTATGAGAATGGAGGCGGAGAGAAGGTCTAAGTAAATAATATTAAATTTTCATTTCAAAATGATGCCTCACCCCCGGCCCCTCTTCCTGGGCTGTTGCATTCTCTGAAATAATGTCACCCCTCCGGGGTTTAAAGCTTTAAAAATGATCATTTTTCTATAATAATATCATCCCTTCGGGATTTTTTAGCCAATAAAAACAGAATGCAA
>CAIWHI010000495.1 GCA_903912435.1 uncultured Bacteroidota bacterium
AATGACAGTAGAATAATTAGCCAATTAATCCCCTGAAAATGCCCGCATAATTAATGATGCAAATAGCCGAAAGGAAATAAAACCAAGATATTCCCAATACATTTTCATATTATCTCCCCTAAAAATTTTTTTTCATCGTTTTTGTGAATAACTTTATTGCCAATAGTGTGGATAATCAAAATAATTCAGGATATTTTTTCAAAGCCATAGATAATATGTTGCTTTGAAACCTGATTTTTTTAATTTTAGGCCGGTTTTGAAAAATACTGTGTCGCAGACTGATTGTTCCCGAATTTTTAAATTTTAATTATGGAAATATTGAAGGCACCTGAAACTCATCAGGTGGAAGAAATGGGTAAAGGCTTTGATGTATCCCGCCGCCGTTTTTTACAACTGGCAGGTGGACTAACCGGGGCTGGTATTGTTTTGGCTTCGTGCCAGGGCAGAACGCCGGGTTCTGATGTTTATATTGGTGAGGGTGATGTTGCATTGCTCAACTACATTTATATTTTACAACAGTTGGAAGCATTTTTCTATACTCAAGCTGTTGCCACACCTTACTATGGATTGAACCAGAGCGAATCAGATTGCCTTACAGACCTTCGCGACCAGGAAATTGCACACAGGGAGTATATCAAAACCCTATTGGGAACAAGTGCCATACCTAATATTGTGATCAATTTTTCAAATACCACTTTTGCCGACCGTACCAGTGTTATATCAAGCGCAGCAGCTTTGGAAGATTTGGTGGTTACCGGTCTCCTTGGTGCTGCTGCACTTTTCAAAAATACTGATTATGCATTGGCAGTGAGCAAGATGGTGACTGTAGAAGCAAGACATTCGGCTTATTTCCGCGATTTGGTCAATTATAATTCATTTGGAAGCAGTAGTGCTGTAAGCACAATCAATGGTATAGATATTGCTAATTCACCATCTGCGGTTCTAAGCCTTGCTCAGGCTTACATCCAAACTAAATTTGACTCGTCAAAACTACCTTCCTAAGTCTGTTGCACAGCATCAGGATATGATTTGTTTGGCTTAAACATAAATTCTTAAGTAAGAATTAAAGGACAAAAACAACAACAATGAATTTCAGTAATATTATCAGTCAGATTGAAAAAACAGACCCTAAGGCTTACCAGGAAGTGAGTGGTCGCAGGAGTTTGTTGAAAAATTTTGGTAGCAAAGTTGCGATTGCAGCCCTACCTCTTGCTTTCGGCACCATGTTCAACAAGGCAAGCGCAAAAACAACTACTACCACTTTAGTTGATGCTTTAAACACCCTACTGGAATTAAAATATTTCGAATACAACTACTTTCATACAGCCAATAATACAGGTGCTTTAATACCCGGTAGTCCGGGTTTGGCAGGTAACGACCTTGATGGATTCTTGTCAATAGAATCGCACCTGAAATTGCAGATTGCATTTTTACAGAATAATATTACCCAGTTATCAGGTACACCATTTGTCCCTAAGCATTACAATGGCAGTGCGCTAAATCCATTGTTTGTTCCTGCTGCCTACGATTTCACAGCGGGCAATACCTATCTTGTTTTTTCAAATTATACTACCTTCCTTATAATAGGCCAATTGTTTTGTGATGCAGGCGTACATATGATTTTAGGATTTATGTCACAGTTTTTGGGCAATAGCACCTTGCTTACCCAAATGCTGGAAATGCAATGCACCGAAGCACGCCACGCTGCGCATATTCGCCTGGTGCGCAGGAATATGGGTATTGCGGTGAATGCCGATTACCCTGCCCCATGGATTACCAACAATGTACCACCATCATCAGTACCGGTAGACAGGTTCCAACCATGGTATGCAGGTGAAGAAAATGTGACACAGAGCGGTATCTTTATTACCACCCTTGCCGATGTGCCGGCAGGTGGTACGGTGCCAAAAATATCTGCAACAGCAGCTTTTGATGAGCCAATGGATGCAGCAACATTAACTACATTAATGGCTCCCTTCAAACTTTAAATAGCCTTCTAAAATCATAAAACCGGCCTGGAATGAATCATTGATTTATTCCAGGCCGGTTTGTTTTTGGTTTAAAAAAGTGACTACTTAGAGATGATGGCAAAATAAAGTATATCAATTTCGATGACTACGTTTCTTTTATGCCGGGCGAAATACCGGAAGCTTTCGCAGGGGCGAATAATGCATTATATAAGGTCTTTTGCAACAGCGCAGAAATGGAACAGAATTAGTGAAATTAGGATACTTTATTTTATCATCTTCCCTTACCTAATATCACACCTCTATAAAAATCATCAAATACAGTTTCGTCAAAATGGGTCTTGGCGAAATCGTAAGCTTTTTTGCCCAAATCCCTTTTAAGCACAGGATCATTAATTAATTGGTCCAAATACCCTATTGATTGTTCTATAATTGCTTGTTCATCTGTTTCATAGACCAGAAAACCACTTTTTCCATTTTCGATATAATCTGGTATACCGCCCACAGCAGTTGATACCACCACCTTTCCTCTGGCCATCATATCCATTACCACAATAGGCAAACCCTCATAAGCCGAAGTCAATAATAAAACATCAGACCTTGCATAAACCTTTTCCAGTTGGGTCTTATCCAGGTTGCCATAAAGGGTGGTATATTTTTGTATTTCCTCCGGCACTATTTTTTCCACATCACCCACAAATGAGATATGTACTTTTTTACCAGCTTCATGCATCCTTTTTGCGATCTCGGCAATGAGGTAAACCCTCTTTTGTGGTGCCCCCCTGCCCACAAATACCACCTCTAGTTGCGGGTTGTGAACCGGGTGGTAATGCGGAATAAAAATTTTATTATCTATAAACTTCAGCTTGTCGAAATACTTTTGGGGCAGGTTGTTTGATCTATACAGGTTTTCTGCCTCCCGCATTATTTGCGGGGTGCTAAAAATGCGCAAATCAATATAGTCGATGAAAGCCTGGGTGAAATTGAACCAGGTATTGAGGTGTATGAGTTCGATACATTTTGTACCCTTTTTTACATGTGGTATTATTTTGTAGAAATATAAACTCTCCCCACCAAAAACCACAGGATTATCGGCCTTATTAATCAAGGCAGCCAATACACCCCTAAAGAAGAAGTTGACAAAATGAAAGAGTTTATTATCTATATATCGATGCAAATCTAAAACCCTTACACCCTCAATGTCAAAAAGTTTCCTGAACTCATTATTCTTAGGTTTCTTTGAAAAAATAACCAATGGCTTTGCTTCTTTGATACATGCAGCAATTTCGGCATTCACCTTTACAGAACCACCAATATCAGCCGAAGGGTAGAAAAGGAAAATATGGTGTTGCGTACTTAATGTAAATAGATAACCGGCCAGCTTACCCAATAGCACAAAAGGAAACATAAGGGCAAGTTCAATATTTCGCTTTATTAATGCCTGTTTATAAGTCATTACCTGAATAGTATTTTTCTAATAGGTTTGCAAGGTAATCTTTTCCAAAACTAATAGATAGTTCAGCAAAAATCAAACGTATTTTCATAATATTTATTGGGTATTCGCTGCCCTTATTGACAGGCGTAAAATTAGCCTTCCTACCCAGGTATTGCTCTATTGAATTAATTATATCCAACACCTTATAATTTTCAGGATTGGCAATATTCACAATTTCATTGTGGTAAATACCATTGCGGAGTATATGATTAACCACCTCATAAAAATCGTCTACATCAATCAGGTTTCTTGATGCATCAACCCATAGGTTAAAATGACTGCCGTCTTTGATGCTTTTCAAGAAAAAATTAAGAATTGTATTGTTGTTCACCGACTTACCTACCAGGTTAGATACCCTGAGAATCAGATAATTAGCCACATTTGCTTCTATATAGGCCTCTACTTTTAGTTTGTGAATAACATAGTGGGAAGTGCGCTCTGATGGGTCATAAACACTTGTAGTACTCAAATAGACAAACGTCTTATTTGGGTGGTCTTTTATAGTACTTTCCAACAAGGTAATTTCCCGTTGATAGTCAGCCGGATTGGTGCTTTTGGAGTTAGAAACACCAGAGGCAAATACAAGCACGGCATCATTATCTACATAATCACTAAAACGCTTTGCTACCATGCCTGTGCCAACGACCATATATACAATTTCACCGCAAAATAGTCAAAATCGGGGGAATATGGGTGAAGGGTGTGGAAAATCAATCGTGTACAAATACCAGAATCAGAATACCCTGAATTTTAGAATTTTCAGAATTACAATTTTGCAATCTGATTACAATTTACTTATTATTTCCCTTATCGACTGCCCATCTCTACCCTCTAATTCAAGTATATAAATCCCATGAACAAATGAATGAAACGATATCTGATTATCACCCTTCACTAATTGCCCTGATAAAAGCAGCTCTCCAGTTAATGAAACTATTCTATAAGCACTTTTATCAACAACATTATTTATATTAAGATAATCACAGTCGATTAGAGGATTGGGAAATATTGTAACATGAAATTTAGGGGCAAATGGTACACTTACCAGTTGTCCGTTTTTGCTCACTTTTCTTACACAACTATTAGTCCTATCAGCAATATATACGTTATCACTATCATCTATAGCTATACCTCTGGGATCATGTAGCTTAGCTAAGGTTGCCGGGCCACCATCACCACTAAAACCACCACCTAAAATAGAACCCGCAGGAACTGTACCAGAACCTGCATAAGTACTTATTCTTCCATTAGTATCAATTTTACGGATTCTCTGGTTCCGGCGGTCAGAAAAAAACACTTCACCAGCCTTATTTACGGCTATACCATTTGCTTCACCAATATGGGCATCAGTAGCCATGCCACCATCACCTGAAAAACCTCCGGGTATTGTAGTATCACAACCAGCAAAGCGGTAAATATAACCAGATGGCCTGATAACCCTAATTATAGGATATGGGCCACAGCCCACATACAAATTACCATTTGTATCATTGGTAAGACAGGAAATTTTAGTCAAACCTGCTGAAGAGGCTGGGCCATTATCACCCAAATTGGAAACAATACCACTACCTGCAAAAGTTGAGATTATTCCTTGTGTGTCAACTTTACGTATAACACCATATTGAGAGTCCCCAATATACAAATTCCCCCATTTATCAATAGTAATTGCTTCATTTACAAATGACGCCAAAGTGGCAGCACTGCCATCTCCACTATAGCCAAGAATTCCATTACCTGCAATAGTATTTATTATTCCATTTGTATCAATTTTACGAATACGCCCATACTCAGATACATATATACATCCATTTCTATCTGATGCTAAATAAACAACTCCATTTAAAGATGCTATACTTGCCGGACCTCCATCGCCTGAACTGGCAAATACCGAAGTGCCTGCTACCCTACTGATAATACCATTGGTATCAATAACCCTTATATATTTATTAAAGTCATCGCCTATATATACGCTGCCTTTAATGTCAATAGCTATACAGGAGGGAAAAGTTAAGCCAGCATTGGTGGCAAAGCCACCATCACCAAAAGACCCCCAATATGGCGGCGTTCCAGCATAGGTTGTTATTACCTGGGCATTACCTTTAAAACTTGTAACGAATGCGAAAATGCATATCAAAAAGGTTTTCATAGCTATCTGGTATTTAGCTTATTAAAATAGAGGTTATCCATTATGGACAATTTAATATGGTACCCACATGATTACAGCAATAAATTAGTGACCTCATATCAAATATACGAATTATTCAATTACAAAATTGGCATAGGTAATCATTTAGGCTGCTCAAAGCTAAATACATTCGAAACATCAATAACTAATAACCATTACCTCCTAGAACCCCCACGCATCATGTAACCAATCCTTGGTCTTTGTATCAGTAAAATCAATCCTAACCGGCACTACCGATGTATATCCATTGTCTAATGCCTCAACATCACTTCCGGATTCGATATCCATATTAATGAACTTACCGGTCATCCAGTAATAGTCTTTACCACGCGGGTCTTTGCGGTGCTCAAATTCTTCAGCCCATTTGGCATATGCCTGTCGGCATATCTTTAATCCCTTATAATCTACCTCTTTGATATTGGGGATATTTACATTAAGCAAAAAATGCGGAGGTAAACCACCTGCCAACATCCGGCTCACCACATCCTTCACCACTACTTTCGATAATGTAAAATCGGCATTAAATTTAAAATCGAGCAATGAAAATCCGACAGATGGTATCCCTTCTATAGCTGCTTCCATAGCTGCACTCATGGTACCGCTATAGATTACGTTAATAGAATAATTGGCACCATGATTAATTCCACTTAGGCATAAATCGGGTTTGCGATGCAGTATCTTATCTCTGGCAAGCTTTACACAGTCGGCAGGGGTACCACTGCATTGCCAAGAGTTTATTCCCTCAAACATATCCACCTTATCGAGCCTTAATGGGTCACCAATAGTAATAGCATGGCCCATACCCGACTGTGGGCTATCTGGTGCCACAACAATTACCTCGCCTAGTTCGCTGGCAGCTTCCACCAAAGCCCTGATTCCGGGGGCTGTAATACCATCATCGTTGGTGATAAGTATCACCTTTCTATCGCTTTGCATAATGTGCTGCAAAGATAAGCCAAGGGAAGAGTATGAAGGTTATTAGGATTCTATAGCTCAATTACTATTTTGTTATCCATAGCATTGTGGTATAAAGCATTGGATAAATTTTCAGTAGCCCTGGCCTTCAGGCCGGGGTAAAAGAACTAAATTAGATTGGCTTTAGCCAAAATTTCACCTCATTGATGATTTCATAATTCAACTTAACCAATAAGAACTCTGCCACTACCCCCACCAATAATCATTTCCCCCTCTATGCTTACTATTTTATAATTTTGGAGGATAATAAGCAGAATTTGTCTTCAGATAAAAATATAATGTTCCAAAACCGTTTGCTAAAGGTGTACAAGCACTTTAGCAAACTTGCCCGCAGGCAGGAAATAGCCTGCTACCGCTTTTACGACCACGACCTACCCGAATTTCCCTTTGCTATAGACTGGTATAATGGTGTGGTACACGCAGCCGAATACAAGCGCAGGCATGGTATGGAAGATGAGGAACACGATGCATGGCTGCTCACGTGCCGCCAAACTATAGCCAATGTGCTGGAAATAGCCCCCGAAATGATCTTCATGAAGGTGCGGCAACGCAAGGCA
>CAIWHI010000496.1 GCA_903912435.1 uncultured Bacteroidota bacterium
CATCCTGGTTTTCAAAACGAAGTACCCATATATCTTATAAGTACTTCACTTGATGAAAACGACAAAAATAGAGCTCAGGAAAACGAATATATCCGGAATTTTATTATAAAACCAATCCCTACTGATTGGCTGGAAGAAATGCTCAAAAATTAACTATTTCATTATAATTTATAATTATATTAAATATAATGATTATCAGCCTAATAGGGCATTCTAAATATTAGTAATAACTGAGAGCCTATAGAAGACAGATCCGGTATTTGAACCTGTAAATAATACTGTATAGATATGACCTGCCGGCAAATACTGATTCATTAGCAATGCATTCTTAGATGGCAAGGAATTATCTTGCATAAGAACAGGCATTGTTCCGCCCTTTATAACATGAAATTCGGTAGAATTAGTACCGGGAAAACAATTGACATTGCTGCTTAATAGTATATTATTGGCAAAACAATTGAGCCTTAAACTGTCAGGACTAAGGTTTATAAACCTAATTTTAATACTATCATTTCCATGCGGCGGTGTAAGGTCATCCGTTATGAATGATATAGAAGGATCGGTTAATGATCCACCTAAAATGCAGGAATAATGACTCCTGAGGTCAGCAGCCTCCCCTTTACTTAAAATACTATCTGCACCACTTTTAAAAAATGTCACATTACCCCCTGTAAACCTTTGGTAGGATGTAGTTGCGGTGAGAAACTGAAGGGTACTTGTGGTGATAGTTCCATTTAATTTTACATCTACAAATGGAACATTGGTGCAAGCATTAATAAACAATACATCACCAGATTGAGGTGTAGCTGAATCGTTTTTACTGCAAGCTGAAAATAGAAGTGTAGCAACTAATGTTGCTGTGCAAAGGAAGATACTTTTCATTTGGTTAAGGTCTTTTTTTTGTTTGAGAATAGGTACAGCACAAATTTTATCCAAACGAATAAACTAATTTTTGCTGTTCATTTTTTATATAAACAACAAAAATCATGCCAAATCCATGCTATGTTTCAGTAATATTCTCCGCCTAAATCATGGAAGTATCTCAATTGGGGTGTCATTTCTAAACGAAAAAAAGAAGGTTGTACCACTTCCCTCCGTACTTTCAACCCATATTTCGCCACCATTTTTGGTAACAAATTCTTTGCATAGCATAAGACCTATACCGGTACCTTTTTCATCGGCAGTGCCGGGAGTGCTCACCAGGGGATTAAATATATTTGTTATGGCAGTGCTTTTAATACCTACACCATTATCCTGAACTGAGAAAACAATGAATCCTGGTTTTAGTGCATTATCAGAATTAATAATTATACTTCCTTTGGGGTAGGTATATTTTAATGCATTTGCCAAAAGATTACGGACAATGAAATCGAAATGGGCATTATCAGCAAAAATAGACAGCTTATCAGATGTTTTATCTACAATGGTTATCTCCTTTTCGGCAGCCTTTATCTTTATTAGTTCTATATTCTCATTAATAAAAGGTTTGGTTTTCATTTTTACTTGGTTCAGCCTTATACCTTTCATTAATGAATGCCCCCAATAAAGTAGCTTGTCGAGTGTTTCAAGCGACGCTTTTGTATGCTCTTTTAGGTGTTCGAACATAAAGCTCTTTTCCTCATCAGTAGTTTCAGGATCATCATAGATATCTAATATGGCAGGAATTCTGGCAAGAGGTGCTCTTAAATCATGCCCAATGATGGAGAATAGTTTATCCTTCATACCATTAGTTTCTTCCAGTTCTTTTTCACGAACCTGAAGTCTACGGTTTAGATTAATTGTCTTGCGGTAGTAAAAGAACAACACCAAAAGGATAGAAAATATAATCAACCCTACTACAATAGTAGCATTGCGTTCAGTAGCATTTTTTTTATTGATTACTTCAAGCTGGGCAATTCTTTGTTTAGACTTTTCAATTTCATAACCAGATGCTATACTTGCTATTTCTTTTACCTTATTGATATTAAATATACTATCTGCAAGTTTTTGCCTTATTTCAGTGAAATGAAGTGCCTCTTTAAAGTCGTTCTGACGTTTATAAATCTCTACTTTTGTCTTGTATACATTCAATAAAAAGTAATTATTGTGGGTGTTTTCTGCAATAATTCTTGCAGAGTCGATGTAAACCATAGCTTTTGCCGGATCTTTATCCATTGTAATCTGGGCTATCTCCATTAGTATGTTAGACTCCATTTCGGGCATATGGTTATCCTGAACAATTTTCAAACCTTGTTGCAGATAATCGAGTGCCTTATCAATGGCTCCTCCAATCAAGTAAAATTCGCCAAGATCAATAAGGCTTTCTACATGAGCATTATTAAACTCTGGCTTGTTACTTAGATTTAGATTATTTAGAAAATATTTATGGGCAGTTTGAGTATCTCCTTTACTGGCATACATTACACCAATAGCATTGTATAGGCTAATGGTAGCATCTTCTAATGTCAATTTCTTACTAATTTTCTCGGCTAGCAATAAATATTTGGCCGTATTTACGGTATCATCATGCTCTGAATACAAGTTACCTAGATTCATGTAAGCAAGCATCAATCCATGCTTATCAACAATGGTATCATACAGCTTTAATGCAGAAACAAAATACTTAATAGCCACATCAAAGTTCCCCTTTCGCCCTTCCACAACACCAAGGTTATGGTTCATTTCGGCAATACCCTTCAAGTACTTTTGCTCACGATAAATATCAAGAGCATAATTAATCCGCTGTTTAGCTAAATCTACCCTACCCTGGTTCTCATCTATTAAGCCTAGATGGGCGAAAATTATTCCTTCACCAAGTGGGTAGCTACTTTTTTTTGCAAAATCAATAGCCCGGTCAGTGAAATAATTAAATGAATCAATGTTTCTGCTGCTATAAAAGCTTAAAATACTCTTATAAATGTCAATTTTTTGAGAATCACTCTTAGCTCTACTTAAATCACCTTGGAATATACTAATTCTCGACTGGCCTAGAGATGAGAAACTCACCAACAGGCAAAAGATGAGCATTAACTTATGTTTCCTGAAAAAATTACAGCTTGTTAACATAACTGTGTGCAAGATAATGATAACAATTAACAAATTACACAAAGTAATTTATATGTAATATCTAATTCTTATCCCTTATTTACAACTATTGGTTAGTTTTTGGGTATAAATCAGGGTTATTTTCACACAATTTGATTAATTATTAAACATTTAAATAATTATTACACGTAAAATTGTATTTTTTCATTAACAAATCGCACTCCTAAACATCAAATCGCCCACATATTAATCAACCCAATACTTAGCTAAGTGGATGCAAATACATTACGGTTCGTAAAACCATAATTTTATCCAGCGACAAAAAAATGGATAATTTCGCTACCAAATTCGACTTTTTAGATGAGCGATATCCGACATAATTGGACAATTGAGGAAATTAGTGCCATTTATTCCAGGCCTCTTTTACCGTTGGTTTTAGAAGCAGCCAATGTGCATAGCAAAAACCATGTTTTTGGTGAGGTGCAGGTAAGTAGCCTCCTATCTATTAAAACAGGAGGCTGTTCGGAAGATTGTAGTTATTGTCCGCAAGCAGCGAGGTATAATACCGGAGTAAGGGTGCAGGCATTGATGAAATTGCCTGATGTGTTAAAGGCAGCCGAACAGGCTAAAGCTGGTGGAGCATCCCGCTTTTGTATGGGAGCTGCATGGAGGGAAGTAAGGGATAATAGCGATTTCGACAGGGTGCTGGAAATGGTAAAAGGGGTTAATGCACTGGATATGGAGGTATGCTGTACCTTAGGCATGATTACCCCTTACCAGGCTGAAAGACTGGCAGATTCCGGCCTATATGCTTATAACCACAATATTGATACATCTGAAGACCACTACCACGAAATAATTACTACCCGCAAATATGAAGACCGCCTCAATACACTCTCTGCTGTAAGAGATGCGGGTATTACGGTTTGCAGTGGTGGTATAATAGGCCTGGGAGAAACTCTGGAGGATAGAATAGGTATGCTTTATACATTGGTTAACCTACCACAACACCCTGAGTCGGTGCCAATTAATGCTTTGGTACCGGTGGCAGGAACACCACTAGCCGAGAATGGTCGTGTTCCATTTGATGACCTGGTGAGGATGATTGCCACTGCCCGTATTATTATGCCCAAATCGGCAGTAAGACTTTCGGCTGGCAGGCTTGAATTGTCTATTGCGGAACAAGGGCTTTGTTTTATGGCAGGAGCTAACTCCATCTTTGCTGGTGACAAGCTACTGACTACCCCCAATCATGAATATAATGCCGATATGGAGATGTTAAAGACCCTGGGATTGACCACAAAAGCAGCTTTTGCCGATGGGCATCCTAAAAAGAAACAGCCTGCTTTACAAAATGCATAGTATAGACCTATACCTTGCTGACAAGCTGAAAACAAGAGAAAATGCCGGCAATCTGCGTAGGTTAAGTACCGGCAGGGCAGGTGTGGACTTCTTTTCGAATGACGACCTCGGTATGGTTACCAATGGTGTTTTGGCAGAGTTATTAGCCAAGGATTTTGGGAGTAAATTATTGACCAGGTCTACAGGCTCACGACTGTTATCGGGTAATAGTGTTGAAATAGAGGAACTGGAAACCCAAATAGCCAACTTTCATAAGGCTGAGGCTGCATTGGTATTTAATACGGGGTATGACGCTAATCTGGGACTAATATCGTGTATCAGCGACAGGCATACCACCATCTTATATGATGAGCTATGTCATGCAAGCATACATGATGGAATAAGATTGGGTATTTGTAATAATAAATTCCATTTCAGGCATAATGACCTTGCTGACCTGGAAACAAAATTAGCCAAACATAATTTCCGCCAAAAGCTATTAGTAATAATAGAGTCCATTTACAGTATGGATGGCAATAGGGCACCAATAGTTGAAATAGTGGTATTATGTGAAAAATATTGCGCTAAACTAATAGTAGACGAAGCCCATGCTACGGGAGTAATTGGAACCAGTGGGGCGGGATTGGTGAATCAATTAGGGCTTGAAAACAGGGTCTTTGCAAGGGTGCATACTTTTGGCAAGGCATTAGGCAGCCATGGTGCAGTCGTACTGGGCTCCGAAGTTTTGAAGCAATACCTTATCAACTTTGCAAGGCCATTTATTTATAGCACAGCACTACCATTGCATTCGGTACTGACAACCAAATGTGCCTATGATTATTTGGCATCACCTTTATTTAATAATGAGCCACTTAATGAACTTATCGCCTATTTTAGAACCAAGGTAAAGGAGCCTGGCACTGAGGGGTGGAAAAATAGCCAAAGCCCGATACAGGCTTTGGTAATAGGCAGTAATATCAAAAGCAAACAAATAGCAATGGCTTTGCAAGAAGCAGGATTGCAGGTAAATCCAATATTGCATCCTACAGTACCATTGGGTATGGAGCGGCTGCGAGTTTGCCTGCATAGATTTAATACATATGAGCAGATAGACCAATTATTTAAAACAATCAGCAATTCATGGTAAAAACAGGCGTAATAGGCATTATAGGTATCCATACTGGTATTGGTAAGACTATAGCCTCAGCAGTAATTGCTGAGGCATTGGGAGCTGATTACTGGAAACCTGTTCAATCTGGGATTGATGAGCGGGATAGCCTATTAGTAGCTTCTCTTTTAACGAATGGTAATGCCCGTGTGCATGAAGAGGCATATTTACTGAATACCCCTGTTTCGCCCCAGCTTGCCGCTGAAATAGACAATATTAATATTGACTTTAAAAATCTAAAATGGCCCGAAACTGAAAAAACACTATTAGTAGAAACTGCCGGTGGCCTGCTCTCACCTATGACAGCAACCGATACTATGGCTGATTTCATACAGTGGTATCAATTGCCGGTAATATTAGTGGTTCAAAACTATTTGGGCAGCATTAACCATACTATGCTAACTATTGAGGTATTGAAAAACAGAGATATGAAAGTTGCCGGAATCATCTTCAATGACCATACCAATGAAGCATCAGAAGTGTTTATTACCAATAATTCAGACATCCCAATTTTGGGTAGAATTCCGCATATAGACAACCTGGATAATAATGAAGTAGCCAAAGTCGGTGCTATTATAAAACAGTCAATTACCAACAAACTGATTAATTTATTGAACAATTAAGCCCTATTTTCAAGCTTCTAAACAACCTGTTATGTCCTCATTAAAGCAACGAGATTCAAAGGTTATCTGGCACCCTTTCACCCCTATGAAGGTGGCTCCCGAACCTATAGCCCTATCCAGGGGCGAGGGTCTATATCTGATTGATGAGGAAGGTAACCGCTATATAGATGCGGTATCATCGTGGTGGGTCAATTTACATGGGCATGCACATCCCTATATCAGCCGCATGATAAATGCACAGATGAAGGAACTGGAACACTGCATGTTTGCCGGGTTCACACATGAGCCTGCAATAAGGCTTGCTGAACGTCTTATTGAAATATTACCCGAGGGAATGGAAAAGATTTTCTACTCCGACAATGGCTCTACCGCCGTGGAGGTAGCCATAAAAATGAGCCTCCAATACTGGAAAAACAAGGGTATAAATAGAACCCGCATGGTAGCCATAGAAGGCGCCTACCATGGTGATACCTTTGGTGCAATGGCAGTAAGTGCGAGGAGTATTTTCACAGAGGCGTTTACAGATTATCTTTTTGATGTTTCCTTTATCCCTTTCCCTTCACCCGGCAATAAGCAGAAAAGTATTGCCGAACTTAAAACTCTTTTAAAAGCAGGTGATGTGGCGGCCTTGATAGTTGAGCCATTAGTATTGGGCTCTGGAGGCATGTTGATGTATGACCCTGAAATATTGGAACAATATTTCGGTCTTTGCAAAAAACACCAAACCATCATTATAGCCGATGAGGTAATGACTGGTTTTGGGAGAACCGGAACCTTGTTTGCAACCAATCAGGTAAGTACCTGCCCTGATATTATTTGCCTGTCAAAAGGGCTTACTGGCGGCTTTTTACCTATGGGGGTTACAGCTACCACCCTGGATATTTTTAATGCTTTTTATGACGATGACCGTACAAAAATGCTGTACCATGGGCATTCCTACACCGCTAACCCTACTATATGTGCAGCTGCGCTTGCAAGTATGGATTTACTCTTTATGGATTCCTGCACCCAATCAAGAATCGACATTGAGAACGCACATATCCATTTTAAGGAAACGATTTCCAAACACCCTCTAATTAAGGACATCAGGCATACAGGTACCATATTAGCGATTGAACTAAAAACAGATACCACCTCCTACCACAATAATTTGCGTGACCGCATCTATAATTTCTTCTTGAGCCGTAAGATTATTTTAAGACCACTGGGGAATATTATTTACATATTGCCCCCGTATTGTATTACCATAGGGGAGCTGGAGTATATTTATCAGTGTATAGAGGATCTGCTGGGGGAATTATCATTTAATCAATATTAAACTAGCCCCATTCATTTCTGCTTTTTCTTACATATTCTTGCATGTCATTAGCAATTTCAACCTGCAATTTACCTATAGATTTATCTGATAGCTTTTGGGTAGGCTGATTCGTTTCTTTAATCACTTTTATTAATTCTAGCTTTTCCAATTCCCGAATTAACCCCATTACTTTAGGGTTGAGTATCTGTATTCGCAAAGTCTCCATAACAAAATTTCAATACGAATGTAGCAAATTGCCATTGAATAAATCACTTCAAAAGATTGAATTTTATCTAATCCTAATACCATTTTCCATCAATCCCCCAATTAAGCCTACCTTTGTCATATGACGTTTACTGATTTAAATCTCAATGCACACTTAATCAAGGCTTTGGATGAGCTGGGATATACCAAACCCACCACTATCCAGCATAAAGCCTATTCTGTGATTATGTCTGGTAGGGATGTATGTGGTATCGCCCAAACCGGAACTGGTAAAACATTTGCCTACACACTACCCATCCTTAAGTTAAGTACTTTTTCTAAAGACAGGTATCCTCAGGTGCTGGTATTAGTACCAACCCGAGAACTAGTGGTACAGGTTGTTGATGCCATAAAAAGCATCTCAAAATACATGACGCTTGAGGTGGTTGGGGTATATGGCGGTGTGAATATGAAGCCACAAGCCATGGCCGTGGAAAATGGCGTAGATATTGTTGTGGGTACACCGGGCAGGCTAATGGATCTTGCCTATAATGGCTCACTTAGGCTTAAGAGTATTAAGCGACTGGTGATTGATGAGGTAGATGAAATGCTCAACCTGGGATTCCGGACACAGTTGAATAATATCCTTGTCCTTTTGCCTCCAAAAAGGCAAAACTTGATGTTCTCTGCCACCATAACAGGAGAAGTAAAAGCATTGATTGATAATTGGTTTAACGCACCAGTAACTATTGAGGCAGCACCTACAGGTACTCCACTAGATAATATTGACCAGACTGCCTATTTCATACCGAACTTTTACTCAAAGGTAAACCTACTTAAACTACTACTGCATACCCATGCCGAAATGACCAAGGTGCTGGTATTTGTAGGCACGAAAAAGCTTGCAGACATGGTTTACAATGAGGTAGAACCGGAATTTACAGGCACGGTAGGGGTAATACAC
>CAIWHI010000497.1 GCA_903912435.1 uncultured Bacteroidota bacterium
ACCTTTTGTAGTTGGCGGTCTTCTATTATTTTGTTGTTTTTGGCTTCTACGTCTTTATTGTAGTATTCGCCTGCGGCTAGTAACTCTATACCTGTTTCCCTAATCCTGTTATCAGCCATGGCTTCCAGCAATAGGTCAAGGCCCTTGTATTCCCTTATAAAACCAAAGAAAAGTATGTATTTTTTAGATGCTTCAAGCCCTAGTTTTTTGCAGGCTTCCTGACGGGAAACTGGTTCGTTATAGCTATCGTAAATAGGATGGGGTGTGAAGAAAGCAGGCTTTTGTGTAAAAGTCTTTACATCCTTCAGCACATCCTTACTCATAGTCACAAAGGCATCTACTGGCTTGATAAAGTATTCGGTAAACTGTTTATCGCCGGGGCGTTTTTCGTGGGGAATGATATTATCAACAATGCAGATTGCCTTAGTAAGGCCATTTTTTTTAGCCCTTCTTAATATTGTGCCGAAGCATGGGCCCATGAAGGGTAGCCAGTACTTTACAATTATTAGGTCGAACTTTTCGCTGTATATGGCATTGCCGACCTGTAACCAGTTGAGTGGGTTTACAGAGTTGACCACCGTTATTATTGTAAGGCCTTTTGGGGCTGGCTCATCGGTAAACTGGGTTTTGCCAGGGAAAAGGAAGGAAGGGTATTGTAACGAAAATGAATAAATAACCACCTCATGCCCATCCTGCTGGAGCTGGTAGGCTAGCCGTTCATTAAATGCAGCCAATCCACCCCTTAGTGGGTGGGCAGTACCCAAAATGGCTATTTTCATAATTTGAAACTTTTGAAGTCTTCCTGTGCTTTGGCATAATCATCGGGGATGCCAATATCTATGAAATAACCATCGTTTTTATATCCGTAGAATTTCTTTTCACCTACAAATTTTTCCAGATAATCTTTTTCAAAAGAGAATTTGTCGGGTAAATTACGGGCAAGGAATCTTTCCCTGTCAATGATGTAGACACCACCATTAATTAGGCCAGATTCTACTGCTTGTTTTTCCTTGAATGCACGGATGATACCCTTATTATCGGTTTCTACAATGCCATATCTGTCGAACTTGTGCATTTCCTTAAGGGCCAGGGTTGTGGCTGATTCACTTGCAATGTGGAATTTCATTTGTTCCTTAAGGTTAACACGGAACATAGTATCGCCATTTACGACCGCAACATAATCAGTCTCGGCTTGCTCCATAGCAGCTAAGATGCCGCCACCAGTGCCTAGCGGTTCATCTTCCACCACATAGTCCAATTCGAAATAGAGTTCCTGGTCTTCGAGCCAGTCAATGACCATTTTATGTTTATAGCCAAGGGAGAGAATGACCCTTGTAGCGCCTTGTTTATCTACATAATCGAGCAGGTAGGCCAGGAATGGCTGCCCGTTTACAGGTGCCATACATTTAGGTGAAGCCCCTATAACCCCTTGCAAACGTGTTCCTAAACCTCCTGCTAAAATTATTACTTCCATTGTTATGATTGTATTTGTTCGTTTCGTAGGGTTAATACCTATGAAATGGAATTGCACCCTTTCATGGCTATATTAACCTCCATCATTAATACCCAGGGCGATGACCTGGGCTAGGATATTTTGCCCTTTCAGGGCGTATTTTTTTCGGTTATATTTAATACCAACCATTTTTAAAACTATTCCTAAATATTTTGGCTAAAGCCAATTTTTTTATTTTTCTTACCCCCGCCTAAAGGCCGGGGCTACTTAAATATAAGATTTAAATATGATTGATGAGCCTATTCTATAGTCTGGTTTAATTTTTGTTGTTTATTTCTTGTGTAAAATTCACGTGTTTATTCTGAATCTCAAATACTCCAGGTTACAAGTCCCCTTTCGGTAAACTGGTAGGGGCTGAAATCGCCGCCAAAATGCTGGAGGGCTTTTTTTACTGCATAGCGGGTATTTGCCGGGCAATAAAACATCATGAAACCACCACCTCCGGCACCTGAGATTTTTCCTCCGGTTGCGCCTGCTTTTAATGCGGCCTCATAAATTTCGTCCATTGAGTCGTTGGAGATACCTTTGGCCATCTGCTTTTTGTACCTAAAGCCATAATCGAGTATACCACCTATTTCATGGATATTACCCTTTAACAGGGCTTCCTTCATCATTATCGCCTGCTCCTTTAGGTGGTGCATAGCATCTATAGATGATTGGTTTTTATCTTTTACGTTTTTGCTCTGAGCCTCGATAATGGTTGAGGACAGGCGGCTGGTAGCAGTGAAGAACAATAAAAGATTGTTCTCTAATTCAAAGAGGTATTCCTGCTTTATGCGTAATGGATTTACTATAACCTTATTGTCTTTATAAAACTCCATGAAATTGACACCGCCAAATGTTGCAGCGTATTGGTCTTGCTTGCCACCGGCCATGGCCAGTTCCACACGTTCAATATCGAAGGCCATTTGGGCAATATCGTATTCGCCAAGGGGTAGGTTGAGCCACTCTGCAAATACACCAATAATAGCCACCATAAGTGTGGAAGAACTACCCAAACCAGAACCGGCAGGTGCATCTACAATAGTTGACAATTTAAACCCTGAAGGCATAGGGCCATATTTGTTTACCAAATGGTTATAGGCCCCTTTTGCAAGGTCGAGCTTACCATCTATGGGGAGT
>CAIWHI010000498.1 GCA_903912435.1 uncultured Bacteroidota bacterium
AGAAAATGGGTATGTATGGGGTAAGTATTGCCGATGCCAATGCTGTAATTGAGATGGCCATAGGTGGTAAGGCAGCCACCCAGCTACATGAAGGGGAGCGTAAGTTCGATATCAGGGTACGTTATGATAAGGACTTCAGGAATTCGAGGGAGAAAATAGAAAACCTGATGATACCTACCCAGGACAATACCCGTATTCCACTAAAGGAGATATCAGATATTAAGGTGCTTACCGGCCCATCATTTATCTACCGCGATAATAATGCCCGCTATATCCCGGTTAAGTTCTCTATACGAGGCCGTGACCTGGGCAGCACCATAGCCGAGGCGCAGAAAAAGGTAAAAGACCATGTAAATATGAAAAACCGCCCGGGGTACTCTATGACATGGAATGGTGAGTTTGAAAATGCACAAAGGGCATCTAATACCCTTGCACAGGTAGTGCCGATATGCCTTATAGCCATTTTCTTATTGCTTTTCATCACCTTTGGCAATACCAAGGATGCAGCATTGACCATACTGAATGTGCCATTTGCCCTCATAGGTGGTATCCTTGCGCTGCACATCACCCGTATGAACTTTAGTATAAGTGCGGGTATAGGGTTTATTGCGCTATTTGGGGTCTGTATTCAGAATGGGGTAATACTGATCAGCGTATTCAGGAAAAACCTTACCGATAAGATGACCATACATATGGCCATAGAGCACGGAGTGCATAGTCGTATCCGCCCGGTAGTAATGACCGCCCTAATGGCGGCCATAGGCCTCTTACCAGCAGCTATAAGCACAGGTATAGGCTCTGAAACCCAGAAGCCACTTGCTATAGTAGTAATAGGTGGCCTCATCACTTCCACCTTCCTTACCTTGCTTATCTTACCGGTAATCTATTCTATTGTATACAACCTCATACATAAGAGAGAGAATAGAAAATTGCTTAGGAAAATGCATGTGATTAGTAAGCCGCCAAGTGGAGAGGCTGTGAAGTAGAAGTTAAACACCCGATGAGAATGATAACTTAAATTATCATTCTTATCGGGTGAAATTATATTGCATACCTATAGCCCATAGGGGGTTATCCCAGAAATTATAGGCATAACCCTCGAATATAAATTTCCTTGTTTTTATACTTATTGCCGGGCTGAATAAGTTATTTATTGTGCCATTATTAGGAATTGTAATAATGTCACTTACTCCAAGAAATACTTTTTTATAGATTTTATGACCAATTTGAGTCCAGTTACTGAATTGATTTATTTTATATTTTTCCAATGTAATTAGATATTGGCTTTGACTTGAACCTCTAATGTTTTGACCCTCATATACAAGAGATAATGAAGGTAAAATTCCATTAAATTGACCAATTCCTCCCCCAAGCATAGGAATAATTTCTAGTTCTTTTTTCTTGCCTAATTTAAACGATTTACCTATACTTAGAGAGAATGTTCTTCTTTCTTCGTAATTATAATGCGCTTCAAAGTATAGTTTTTTAGTGTATATCCAGAAAATACTAGTTATTTCAGGATCTGTTTTGTTTTGTATTTGAAGGATAGAATAAATGTTTGGGTTGAAAAATCTAGTATTTGGTGCTTTGGAATTTACATCACTTAATTGGGCATGTGAAGAGTTACTAATAACGGTCAATAAGAATATAAAATTAAAAAATAATGCTGTTTTTTTTCTTTGGGTCATATTTTTACTTGTAGCCAATTGAATCTGGTTGATTTCTTAAAATTAAAGGTAGCCATTCTAATACTTTACTAGTATCATTTTTTTCATTAAAACTAGAGTCTTGACTTAAATCAAAATGTATAAGGCTATCCATCATGCAACGAAGATCATAATAATGCATACCATAAGGTATATGATTATTGTTTTTTCTTTTGGTGTATTCATTTAGTGACCATCGAAGGTATAAATTTATAGCTTTATTCTTTCCTAACATTACTGCTGGCCAATAAAAAAATATATTTAAATCATAAAATTTTATCATATTATTGCGAAAATAGCCTCCTGCCCTATCCAAAGGCCCAAGAAAGTCATCCATCTCATATGTACTATAATATTTTTTCTTTCCTGTAGTGTCTAATAAAAATTGTTTTATACTGGGGTATTTTTCAAAATTAGCTTTGAATACAGGGAAATTATGAGGAAATCCCAAAACTGTATCAGGGTTTTCTTGGAATTCAAGTAAGTCTTTTTCAGCAAGCATTATCAACTCATTGGTATATTTGTAGCTATATAATTCAGTGCTTAGTTTTTGAATCATCTCCACATTTTCTCTTTCTCTAATTTCTGACAATTCACTTTTAGTTGATCTGAATAAATTATAAGTATATTTTGCTAAAAGTGCAGTGAAAATGAAAACTAAAATTGTTGATATGGCTAATACGGTTGTCCAATTAACAAGTCTGTCATGATGTTTATTTGTCTTTTTATATTCATATAGAAATGTTTTGAATGTGGATTCATTTGATTTATTTGTGTCTTCGTGATCTTTATTTGAGGTCGGCTGTTTTGTAGGATTTTCAGTATTTCCATTTTGATTATTTGAAATTTCAGGAGTTTGTGCTGCCTCGCTTTGATTTTCAATATTATTTTCCA
>CAIWHI010000499.1 GCA_903912435.1 uncultured Bacteroidota bacterium
CCCGCTAATCACAACACTAAAATGATGGAATTCGCTTTTAGTATTATGTTCATTAATACTCCGCCAGGTATACTCTTTGCCAAAATAGGGCACTTCAATTATTACTTTACTTTTAGTATTTGCCTTGCTAACAATAATATTCTTAGTAAAATCGGCTTCATTTGCCCACCTTCCAATGGCTATTTCAATATTGAGCAGGCTATCTTGCTTATTATTTTCCATACATGAAAACCCTACCAACCGGTAATTGAGTTTACTGTTTTCTGCGGGTAATATTTTGGCAATGACTTGCCCTGATTGGAATAAAAAGAATAGGACAAAAAGTAAAAAACGCACCATAATATGAATAAATAAGGGCAAATATAATAATAGTGGAGGGCCTATAGAAATTATGTAATTAGGTTTCGGGTCGTTTATGAAGGATAAAATAATAGCAATCAATATTTATCCTTCATTGGAGTAAATATATTAATTTTAAAAACCCGAAGGGTTGATATGATTATAGTATATGAAAAATAAATGTGTACAAAACCCCGATAGGGTGATATTATTTCGCCATCATCCAAATAATATCACCCTTCAGGGTTTTAAGGTTTGGGAATATCAAGTTCTATAATAATATCACCCCTTCGGGTTTTTAATTCCAGGAATATCAAGGCCTTTAATAATATCAGCCCTTCGGGGTTTTAATATTTAAGGATATCGCCCCTTCGTGTTTACAATTGCACATGACAAAATGGTAAATGACTTACCAATATATTTGTCCTAAACCCTCCACATAATAACCAAAATATTTTCCAAACCTTCCTTACTTTTGCAATCTAAATAATCGAAAAATGGAGTCTCAAAATATTTTAAGTAAATCACCCGAACAGTTTGCACAAATAATGCAGGGTGAGGGTGTTGATGAGGGATATGTTATCACCAACGAAAACGGTATCTCTAATTCAGGTGGTGTATTTGCTGGGTTAGCTACAGAAATTGCTACTCTTAAAGATTACCGTAAGCATGAGGGCGTATTCATAAAATATGATGATGAAACGAAATGCCTGTTCATGGCATTTGTGCATAGTACCATACGTGGGCAAGCCCAGGGTGGGACCCGTCTTAAATACAGGGATTACGAGCAAATGACGGGTGCTATTGAGGATGGACTAAGGCTTAGCAAGGGTATGACCGATAAAAATTCCATCTCCGGACTTTGGTGGGGTGGTGGTAAGGCTATTATCTGCCCAATAAATGCTGAAGAGTTTGCCAAAATAGATGCCCATAACCGTGTAGAAGGTAAAAAAGTATTTACCAATCTTGCACTTAGGACAACCCTGTTCAAAAACTATGGTAAATACATAGCCAGCCTTAATGGTGCTTATATAGCTGCCGAGGACATGAACACTACACCCGAGGATATGCAAACCATATTATCGGTCTGCAGATATGTCACTTGTTTGCCTGCGGTCGTCGGAGGCAGTTCTAATCCTAGCCGCTGGACTGCTGAGGGTGTATTTAATGCACTGAAAGCAACGATTAAACATTTTGAGAACAAAGACGATCTTAGCGGCAAAACTGTAGCCATACAAGGTGTGGGAAGCGTAGGTGGCCCATTGGCCGAATTTGTATTAAAGAGCGGTGGTAGCCTGGTGATTTTTGATTATGACCCTGCTGCCTGCCAGAATATAAAGGGTTATGATAATGGTGCCTATAGTGATAAGGTGACCATAGTAAATAATGTAGCTGATATCTATACTGCTGAGTGCGATGTGTTTGCTCCATGTGCTATAGGTGGTATCCTTACCCCTGAAACAATAGCCTCACTGAAATGCAAATATGTAGTAGGTGCAGCCAATAACCAACTAAAAGACTTTGACCAGGATTGGAAATTGCTCCGTGACCGTGGCATCACCTACCTACCCGATTTCTTTATCAACCGCCTGGGCATCATCAATTGCGCCAACGAGCAATATGGTCGCCTTGAAAATGACCTAAAGAAAGAAGTACAAAAGATTTATGACGACCCTAAGAATGGTACCCTAAGCC
>CAIWHI010000500.1 GCA_903912435.1 uncultured Bacteroidota bacterium
ATCTAGTAGGCCATTACATCACTATGTTTGGCATCCTGTGCCACCCCACCATCAAAAAATACACCAATACCATACCTGTGCATCAGCATGCCCTGAGCAAGTAATTCTTCACGGGTTTTAGCAGCGGCTATTTTATCTAGTTCTGGTTTTAGCGGTGCTAGTCCTTTGGCCTCAATAGAGGTTGTATCCATAGCACTAAACCAGAAATCGCCTATCTGCTTCAAGTCGCCGGTAGGATTAGTGTTGGTAGTTGCATCCTGGCAAATCTTACGCAATTTCTCACGCAGGTCTTTTTCTACTAGTTCGCTGATACCATATGAAGCCTCGTCAGAAGGGATAGTATGTGTTTTTACCCAATATCCATTCGCATAATTGAAGAAATCATCGTTTGGCCTTACTGTGGTATCTATATTAGCGAGGATGATATCCTGCTTTTCTATGCTTTTGTTATTGTTATTAACTCGCTGGTTGCATGCCATAAAAAATGGTATTGCAACAACTGCACCAATAAAACTAATTTTCATTATTCGTATTTTGGGGATAAATGTAGGTGATACTTTCAAAAAAAATTCGTCAAATTATGCGCAGTAGTTTTTTCTTTTTTCAAAACAGAAAAGTCCGCGAATAATGAATTATTTAAGGCTTTTATGTTGCAGAAAAAAGGAAAAAGAACAAGCAGAACTGAGGAAGTTTTTTTGAAAGTTTCACCAAATTCTTAAAATGGTAAAAATATGCCTAATAATGGTGATTTACATCATTTGGAGAAAATTATTTAAGAGTAATAAACATTCTATGTAGTAATTATCAGAATGTAATTATGGTTTTACTAAATTTCCGGGCTTGCTTTCGTTCCACAAACGGTCGAGGGCAGTAACTACATAAACCGGTAATTTCAATTGTTTTGCCAGAGGATCAGTAAACTCTACTCCCTGTTGGATAGATACAATACGATCATTCCGTTGCAGATTAACAGGTTCTCCGTTGGTAAAACGGTAAACCACATACCTCAAATGTTCCTGCAATGGATTATTTACATGCCATTTCAGGCTAAAACCTGCTGCTGTTTGGGAGGCAGTAACTTCGGGCGCATTAGGTGGTATACTATCTATCCATTCCATTGGCGGAATCAGGGCCGGATATTTATTATAACGCATTTGCAGGCTGTCTTTAAGTGCAGGCTTAATCTTATCAAAAATTGATGCGCTATAAAATGCAAAGCCCGAATTAGGGCATTGACCCCTTATGTCATTTATTTGCCACAATATTTCATCGGCCTTTGCCCATGGGCCTGTGTGGGCACCATTCATACGATATAGCCCAAGGCCATAATATACATGCCTGCGGTAGCAGTGCCCATACCACCATGGCATCAATATATCAAATGGCGCTACCCTATGACTGTGTTCCCAATAAAGCTGGGGTAACGAGTAATCTATCCAGCCCTTTTGCATCCAAAGCAATATGTCTGCATAGAGATCGTCGTAATTGGTTTGTCCACCACGTGTGGGGGAGCCTTCGGGGTCTTTATTGCTATTGCGCCAGATCCCAAATGGGCTGATACCCAGTTTCATCCAGGGTTTTA
>CAIWHI010000501.1 GCA_903912435.1 uncultured Bacteroidota bacterium
AACTTAATGACATTGCCCGGCGGGCTTAAATATGCATAACCACCCTTGAAACCGGTAGCTATTACTTCCATTTAATTCTCTACCCCTTTGGAGCGATAATTAAATTAAGACTTGGCACTTAAAAAATGTTAAATACCCATTTGTGAAAATATCAGGATTTACAAAAGTGATTATCTAAATTTGTTTCATGGTGCAATCAGGGTTTCGATGGGTATTATTGCGGTGCATGGTGTGTGTATTGTATTCTATACCTATTAATTGTATGGGACAGGACGAACTGTCTAAATGGACTGGGATAGGGATTGAAACCAACCTTATAGCAGGTAAGGTAATAAAACATGAGGCTAAATTCACCTTACCCATACCGGCCCTCAGCACCGGGCTCGACGTGAATCTGGTTTATAAGACCTATGGTAAGAAAGCCTGGCAACAGAGACGGCACTACCCCGGTTTGGGATTAGGTTTTACCTATCTGCATTATGGCATTGATCCGGTTTATGGTAATTGCCTGGGTGTATACCCAAATATTACCATACCACTCTATACAAGCAAAAAACTGGCTTTAAACATCAGGCTGGGGGATGGTATAGGGTATATAAATAAGATATATAGCCGCACTGCACCTGTGGATACAATTAATGTGGCTATTGGAGCCCATTTTAATGATTTCGCCATGATTGCCGGGACCTTAAGGTATACTATTAACCCGCACTGGGATATGGAACTCGGGGCAGATATGATACATATAAGCAATGCTACAACCGAAAAGCCTAATCTGGGTATTAATATGATGGGGTTAACGATGGGTTTTCGTTATTTCCCGGTATCATCGCATCCAAAGCCAATATCAGGGGCCGGAACCGCCCTTAAAACCCGGTGGCTGGCTCAACTCCACTATGGCATGGCAAGTGTTGCTAGCTATACCCCTGGTGGGCCGTCCTATCCGGTTTACCTGGGTTCGGCATATGTAGCATACAGGGTGTTGGGCAAAAATAAATTCATGGCAGGTTTGGATTATTCCTACCATTCTGATACCTATTATTTCTTGAGGAATACTTTATTGACTCCGGGTAATGAAGCACAAAACTCCTGGAAAAGCGCGTTTATAGTGGGCAATGAATTCCTATATGGCAGGGTGGGTATTCTATTGCAACTAGCTTACTACCTGAGGCAATCATACATAAGGAAGGATGATTTTTATGAAAAGATTGGTGTGAATTATTACCTGGTACAAAAGGAGAAGGACCCAATTAAGGAGTTGTATTTATCTGCCCATCTAAAAAGCCATGGCACAGTGGCCGAATTGGGAGAATTGGGTGTGGGGGTTGGGTTTTGATAGGTAAACAGGAGTGACCTTATATTCCAAATGTAAAAGTGGTTTATATTCTACCATCAATTCGACAGTCAAATATAAACCACTTGAAAAATTATGATTGGAACAAAATTCTAAAAAGCTATTGGAAAGTATATTTAAGCCTAATTCTTAAGAGAAGGACTTTTTTACTTTTGAATTTTTACTTTTGAATTTAAAAACTCTGCATTGTTCTGAAATGGCCACGGTTTTTGTAAGGACGTGGACCATACCTCTGCTTACCCCAATACCGATGCCTGCCATTAGTTGATTTTTTTGCACCCCAGTGATTTTTAGTTTTTGAGGAATTATTCCAATAATGGAAACCGGCTCCACTAGGGTCACGCATCCTGCAACTGCTGAAATCAGCAAGCATAATTATAAGGGCAATCACCAATACTATCTTATTTCTCATAACGGCACTAAGATAAAAAATTTATTTATTCGCACAATTAAAAAAGCACGTAAATATTACAAACCGTTGCTTGATTTTGTAATTATTCAGCTTTTGCGCTATCAGCTTCTTCAGTTGCAGATTCGGCAACAGGTGTATTAGTTTCGCTAGCTACCACTTCAGCATCCGCTATTTCTTCTTCACCGTCCTCAGTTACCTGCTCAAAATGCAATAGGTCATTACCCTTCAGTAATTCATACCACTTAAGCATCTTTTTCATGTCGCTTACATATACACGGTCCTCGTCAAACTCAGGAAAAATACTTTTGAAGTAAGCTTTAATACCATCGTTATTTACAACTTTAGGGTCAGCTAATGGAATTGTTGCTTCATGTTCCTGCATTTTCTGAAAAACCTCATGCAAACGAACGTTTTCTCCGGTAGTATATACTTCAATACTCTCCAATGGAGTTACATTATGCTGACGTGCTGAAATAAACTTAGTTGATTTGTCAGCCACATTGCGTACTATAGCGCCATCGCTCTTAGTAGTTACTAATTGATAAAGTCCACCCAGGCCGGTAACCGCTACTATTTCTCTATATTCCATAATATATATTAAAAGGGGTGCAAAAATATAATTTTTAGGGTAATAAACCCGTATTTTTTGAATTTTATCAAAATATAGATTGGGGCTGGGTAATTAATCACTTTCGGTTAATATTTACAGTCCTTAATATTGTCTTAACATTACAAAAGCATTTAGAGGAGCCCTAATGCATTATTGATTTGGTGTATCAAAACGCCGAATTTATTTCTGCCTCGGAAAATTACTTTACTTTAGTGCACCAAATATTTATGGACGCCAATTTTCTAAACCGCCTGGTTCATCCCCTGCGGAAAACTCCGCTCAATTTCAATCAGGCTACAGGTCTATTATCAGACCCTGCTACTCATGAGGTATTTGAAATAAAAAATAATGTACCTGTTCTATTGAGCAAGGTTGTTCAGGAAGGACTAATGACCACTGAACAGCATAAGGCTGCGGATAGTAAATTTCAATATAAGGAACACTACCAGCAAGATGCTGAGACCTACGATTATTTTCAGGAAAACGAGAATGCCATTGAAAATACCGAGCATAACCGACTACATGAATACATTCTAGCCCAAATTCCAGAAAATGCATCCTGGATATTAGATACAGGATGTGGGGGTGGATGGCTCGCAAAGTCGCAATTGGGTAAGGGAAAGAATGTAATATCAATGGATATTTCAGACATTAACCCTATTAAGGCCACTCAAAATGTTGCTTATCCCACCCACTTTGGTTTGGTTGCCGATGTTTTTGAAATGCCCATTAAAGAAGGTACGATAGATTGTATAGTAGCATCTGAAATTATTGAGCATGTGCCCGACCCAAAGCGGTTTATAGGTGCGCTTTATGAGGTGTTGAAGCCCGGTGGTAAGATGATTATTACTACCCCTTACAACGAAAAAATACTTTGCTCACTCTGCATTCATTGCAATAAGCTTACACCTGCCAATGCCCACCTGCATTCCTTTACCCAGGAATCAATCAGGAGATTTATTCCGCATGGCATTAGCAATATTAATACCGCAGTTTTTAATAATAAGGTATTGGTAAGGCTGGGATTACAAAGTATGCTTAGTTTTTTACCACTGCCTGTTTGGAAAGCAATTGACAACCTTGCTAATGCTCTAACTAAGAAAAGGGCTTATAGGTTGATGTTGGTGATTGAGAAATAATGGATTTGATGCTATGTTTACGGTAATAAATTTTTGTCTCCATTCTAAATATTGGACGCTCATCATTCAAAATAAATTGTAATAATTGCCTGTCACAAAATCTGCTTAATCAAAGTTCAAGAGAATAAACCAGCAACAATTTAGTCATACATGCATAAGTTACTATTAATTTCGCACTCCCAAATCTAAAAATATATGCATTCTCGTATGCAGATTTGTTTTTGCACGTTAGTTGTTTAAAATATTTTTCCGCTTTTTAGGTTGATAATCAATTAATTGTGAAGATTGCATAAAATTTCTTAATAAATTTTTTGGCACTTTCAATCACAGGTTTTACCTTCGCACTCCTGTTTTTTAAAGACGGGATATTTTTTTGAAATTTTACATTTAACATTAATCAATTAATGAGACACTTAAGTTTTAAAACACAATCGGCCAACGAAAAGATCGTGAAGCGCGACTGGTATGTTGTTGATGCAACTAACCAAACGCTGGGACGTATGAGCTCTAAAATCGCTTCGGTACTGCGCGGAAAGAACAAGCCTTACTTTACTCCGCACTTCGATTGCGGCGATTACGTAATTGTAATCAACAGTAGTAAGATAGTACTTACCGGCAACAAAATGGAGGATAAAGAATACCAAACCTATTCTCTATACCCAGGTGGACAGAAAATAGAAATGGCTCGCGATATGAATGCACGCAGGCCAAACCTGATGATTGAACGCGCTGTGAAAGGTATGTTGCCTAAAAATCGTTTGGGTAGGGCTATGTACAAAAAATTGTTCGTTTATGATGCTGCTGAACATCCACACCAGGCACAAAACCCACAGGTAATGAAATAATTGCCGCAAGGTTAATTATGAAAATTTCAATCTAACTTTTAACTTTTGACTTTAATATAAAATGGAAAAACAGAAAAACGCCGTAGGCCGCCGTAAGGAAGCTGTAGCCCGTGTTTACTTGAGCAAAGGCACCGGCAATATTACGGTAAATGATAAGGAGTACAAGGCATACTTTCCAATCATGTACCTCCAGAATCAGGTAGAACTTCCGTTAAAAACATTGGATTTGTCGGCTGCTTTCGATATCGTGATCAATGTACAGGGTGGCGGTCCTAAAGGACAGGCTGAAGCTATCAAAATGGCTATCTCCCGTGTGCTTTGTGAAGTAAATCCTGAATACCGCCCTCTTCTTAAGAAAGACGGATTACTTACCCGCGATAGCCGCTCAGTTGAGCGTAAGAAATTTGGTAAAGCTAAAGCACGTCGTAGCTTCCAGTTCTCTAAACGTTAGTGGGTCAAAGGCCTGGCTTGCCTTTGCAGGCAGCTTTGGACTATTCAAATTTTTTTTAACAAACAAGAAATTATTCAAATGGAAGATATTAAAACATTGCACCAGCAGCTACTTGAGGCCGGCGTACATTTTGGCCACCTTAAGAAAAAATGGAACCCAAAGATGTTGCCATACATCTTCGCTGAAAAAAACGGCATCCATATCATTGACCTGAACAAAACTATTGAAGGTCTTGACGAAGCTGCAGCAGCACTTAAATCAATTGCCAAAAGTGGTAAGAAGATTATGTTTGTTGCTACTAAGAAACAAGCAAAGGAAATTGTAGCAGAAGCTGCTGCAAGAGCCAATATGCCTTTCGTTACTGAGCGTTGGTTAGGTGGTATGCTTACCAACTTCAGCACTATCCGTAAGAGTGTAAAGAAAATGTTGAGCATCGAAAAAATGCTTGCTGATGGTACTATGGACAGCGTTACTAAAAAAGAGCGTCTTACCCTTACCCGCAGTAAAGAAAAGATGGAAAAAGTATTAGGCGGTATCTCACAGATGGGTCGTACTCCTGCTGCTCTTTTCATGGTAGATATCAGCCATGAGCATATCGCTCTTGCTGAAGCTAAACGCCTTGGTATTGCAACATTTGCAATGGTGGATACAAACAGCGACCCTACTAAGGTTGACTTCCCTATCCCTGCCAATGATGACGCTACAAAGTCAATTGCAATTATCACTACTTACCTTACTGCTGCAATTCTTGAAGGTCTTCAGGAGCGTGCAATGGTGAAAGACAGTGATGAAGATAATGGAAACGATGATACTAACGAAGGCAGGTCTCGCGGTTTGGAAATAACTGAAGAGGATGGCGAAGGTGGTCGTCGTGGTCGTGGTGCAGGCCGTGGCCGTGGTCCGGGTGCTGGCGCTGGCGCTGGTGCTGGTGCTGGTGCTCCAGGTCGTGGTCCGGGCGGTGGCCGTGGTAATGCAGGTTCAGGTGGCGGTGGTAGCCGTCCGGGTGGTGCTGGTGGTAGTCGCCCAGGTGGTGGTGGCCCTGGCGGCAACCGTCCAGGTGGTGGTGCAGGCCGTGGCCCAGGTGGTGGCGGTAGCCGTCCAGCTCCAGCTAGGCATTAATTACAAAGTAAAAATTCAAAAGTAAAAATTCAAAAAACAGCAGGTTTTGGAACCTATTTTAGAATTTTAAAATCTTAAGATAGAGAACAGAAACGCTATATAAGCAAAAGGGGTATTCCCCGACTGTGTTTTGAATTTTGACTTTTTACTTTTGACTTAAAATAATATTTATTTAAAGCCCCTTTTTTGGGGCTTTAATAATAAAATACGAATTTCGCACCCTTATTCAAACTCATAAAAGAAAAATAAATAAAATGAGCACAGTAACAATTACCGCAGCCGATGTAAATAAGCTGCGCCAGCAAACCGGGGCAGGCATGATGGATTGCCGTAAAGCCTTGGCAGAAAGCAATGGGGATTTTGAAAATGCTATAGATTACCTCCGTAAAAAAGGCCAGAAAGTTGCTGCTAACCGTAGCGACCGCGAAGCTAAGGAAGGTGTGGTAATAGCTAAAGCTAATGCTGATAATACATATGGTATAGTTATAGTTCTTAGTTCTGAAACCGACTTCGTTGCTAAGAATGAAGATTTCGTTGCTTTTGCACTAGAGATTGCTGATATCGCATTAAATTCTAAAGTTAGCTCAATCGACGACCTTAAAGCACAGCCAATGGGCAATGCTACTTTGGGCGAAAAATTGATGGAAGTAGTTGCTAAAATTGGTGAGAAAATAGACCTTACCCGTTTTGAGCAGGTTACAGCCGCTTCTGTTATCCCTTATATCCATAGCGGTTACCGTATTGGTGTACTAGTTGGTATGACTCAGGCTGCTAACGAAGCTATCATTGGTGCAGGTAGGGACGTAGCTATGCAGATAGCTGCTATGAAACCACTAGCTGTTGATGCTGATAGCGTACCAGCTGAAATGGTAGCTCGTGAAAAAGCTATTGCTGTAGAGCAAATTATGGCTGAAGGCAAGGCTGCTGATATGGCTGAGAAAATCGCTGCCGGTAAGCTGAACAAATTCTTCAAAGACAATACATTATTGCCACAGGCATTCGTAAAAGACAATGCAATAACTGTTGAGAAATATTTAGATACTGTATCTAAAGGTCTTACTGTTACTTCTTTCGTGCGTCTTGCTGTAGGTGCATAATATTTTATTTCCAATTTATATAATCAGGGCTGTGCTATTTGTTAGTACAGCCCTGATTGTTTTTTGTAGAGGGGATCGATAGATGGGATTGTTAGAGAAACGGGAGTTCACATTGCCCAATAAGCATGCTAATTTTGGCTAAAGCCCAATAAGGGGAAATCTTTTTCCCCGGCCTGAAGGCCGGGGCTACTGATGTGATGGCATGCAGGGCTTTAGCCCACATGATAATTATTTGGAAAAATGATTCCCCATCAACTCCTCCTAAAAAGATATAGCCCGGATAATGCCGGGCTATGTCTTTTTAGGTAAGCATCGTTAATTTAAAACTTATTCTTCCACATCATGCTTTCTACAGGCTTGTCGTTACGGCCGGTGTATTTGGCATTCGATTTTTTGTCGTAGCTATTGATTACTTCTCCTTCTGATACGAAGTAGATTAACTGACCTATGGGCATACCAGCATAAATCCTTACCGGTTTTACTACAGATATTTCAAGTGTCCAGTGGTTGCAGAAACCCACATCACCTTTGCCTGCGGTGGCATGGATATCTATACCCAGCCTTCCGGTGCTAGATTTCCCTTCCAGGAAAGGTATATGCTTGTGCGACTCAGTATATTCTTCAGTTACACCAAGATATAAAATGCCGGGTAGCAATACATAGCCATCTTCGGGAATATCGAAGTGAGTAATGGTATTGTGCTTTTTAGCATCGAGGGTGTCGTTGTCATACATTGCCAGGTATTTACCCAGATGCACATCATATGAGTTTGAACCCAAATTTTTTCGGTTGTAGGGCTCAATAACAATTGTTCCCTTTTCTATCTCTTCCAGTATTTTTGAATCAGAGAGTATCATGCGACAAATATAGTCGAATAAACTAAAATTTTAAAGGGCAAATTTGAAATACAAAGGGTGAAAACCAGGTAGTTCTTGTTGTTTAGGGTGAATAATACTTCTTGTTTTGAATGATTTTTAGTGAATAAATTTTTACTGAACCGCTTGTTATCGGCTGCATATTGCCAGCAAATTGTCATTTAAGGGCTATGGAAATCAATATATTGAAGTTAAGACTTACCCGAAATTCGGAATTCAGGCCCTAAAATTGTAATTTTGCCTCATGCCACTTACTACTACTATCTCGTCGCTTACACAGCACTATCTTGATAAGGAAGATAAATATGGTGCCCATAACTACCACCCACTGCCAGTGGTGTTGACCAAAGGCAAAGGCGTACATGTGTGGGATGTTGATAACCGCAGGTATTTCGATTTCCTCTCTGGTTATTCAGCCATTAATCAGGGCCATTGCCATCCACGTATTCTGGAGACGTTTTTAGAGCAGGCCCAAAAACTTACCCTCACGTCACGTGCATTTCATAATGATGTTTTAGGTGAATATGAAGAATTCATCACCAGATTTTTTGGATATGACAAGGTCTTGCCAATGAATACCGGGGTTGAAGCAGTAGAGACTGCACTGAAACTGGCACGCCGATGGGGTTATGAGGTGAAAGGGGTAGAAAGGAATAGGGCTAAAATAATAGTATGTGAACAAAATTTCCATGGCCGCACCATAAGTGTTATTTCCTTTACCAGTGATGAAGGGTCAAGCAAGGACTTCGGGCCTTTCACTCCCGGCTTTGAACCAATACCCTATAATGATATCAACGCACTAAAAATAGCACTACAAGATCCCAATGTCATAGGTTTTCTTGTTGAGCCTATACAAGGTGAAGCAGGGGTTGTAGTGCCTGATGAGGGTTACCTATCACAGGCTGCCAAGTTGTGCCGCGATGCCAATGTATTATTTATAGGTGATGAGATTCAAACGGGTCTGGCGCGTACCGGCAAAATGCTGGGTTGCGACCATGAAAATGTGCGTCCTGACATTTTGATATTGGGTAAAGCACTTTCAGGAGGAACAATGCCAGTATCGGCTGTGCTGGCTGATGATGAAATTATGCTCACCATAAAACCTGGCGACCATGGTTCCACCTATGGAGGTAATCCGCTGGCTTGTAAAGTAGCTATGACATCACTACAAGTATTATTAGATGAGCAAATGGCCGATAATGCACGGGTGCAGGGCGCTCATTTCCGTAAAGGGTTGGTGGCATTGAATAGTGATTTGATCAGCATAGTAAGGGGCAAGGGCTTGTTCAATGCCATAGTGATTTCTCACCCTGATAAGGAAGCTGCATGGAATATATGCCTGGAAATGAAAGAAAATGGCCTCATTGCAAAACCTACCCATGGCGACAGAATTAGGTTTGCACCTCCATTAACTATTAATAGAGACCAGATTGATGAGTGCCTGGACATTATTGGCAGGAGTCTCAGGCATTTTTAAGCATAAAATTCTGGTAATTGCCAGAATTTGGTTTTACAAATAACAATATGATTAGGATTGGGAAAATTGTGGCCACCCATGGCATCAATGGTGCATTGGTGATGACACATGTGGTAGGCTCATCAAAATGGCTGAAGAAGGATACCACACTGATGGTGGAAATGCAAAAGGGTAGTCTGATACCCTATTTCACTACCCAGGTAAAAGCGGTAAATGACAAGGAATACCTGATTAGTGTAGAGGATATTGAGAAAGTTGAAGCTGCTAAAAAACTGGTGACCAAACATGTATTTGTTGATGAAGCCCTGCTTGGCGACTATGCCAAAAAGTCGCCATTGTTATGGATAGGCTTTATGGTGATTGATGTAACCATGGGCGAGATTGGAATTATTGAAGATGTGATTCTCACAGGTGCTCAATGGCTGGGTAAGATTATTTATTTTGGTGCGGAGGTATTAGTACCCCTAATCCCAGAAATGATCCAAAACCTTGATGTGAAGAAAAAGGTAATTAATATGGATTTGCCTGAGGGTTTGTTGGAGATTTATATGTAGGATGAGTGAATTTGTTATTGGAAAGTGACAATATTATTAATGGACTCCTAACCAGGGTGATTTTGGCTAAAGCCAATAATTTTTTTATCATATTCCCCGACCCAAAGGTCGGGGCTACTTAATCAAAGTTAGTGAAAAGATGGTAGAAGCAAGAAGGGCAGTTTTATATCAAAAACGACTAAAAGGCCTCACCCCGGCCCTCTCCGAAGGAGAGGGTGTCACACCTTAAAACATCGCTATTTAACAGAAAAGCAGTTTTAACTAGTACTGATTTTCACTTTTGACTATCTACAAACTACTATCTACAAACTACTATCTACTAAATACTAACTACTATCTACAAACTACAAACTACTATCTACAAACTACAAACTACTATCTACTAAAATGTTTTAACTTTTACCTTTTAACTTTTGACTTTAAAAAAATGCGCATCGATATCATTACTGTATTACCCGAACTTTTGGAGAGTCCATTTAGCCATTCTATTATGAAAAGGGCTAAGGATAAGGGCCTGCTTGAAGTTTATACCCACAACCTGCGCGACTATACCCCTTATAAGCAGGCGCAGGTAGATGATTATCAGTTTGGTGGTGGGGCTGGCATGGTTATGATGCCTGAGCCATTGGCCCTGGCTATAGAGCATTTGCAAAAAGAGCGTAAGTACGATGAGATAATTTACATGACCCCTGATGGGCCACTGTTTGAGCAAAAGACAGCCAATAGCCTGTCTATGAAAAAAAACCTAATCATTATATGTGGGCACTACAAGGGTATTGATGATCGCATACGCGAGCATTTTGTAACCATGGAAATATCTATAGGCGATTATGTGCTTAGTGGTGGCGAACTGGCTGCTGCCGTGGTAGTAGATGCTGTAGGCAGATTGTTGCCTGGTGTGCTCAATGATGAGACTTCAGCCTTGTTTGATTCTTTTCAGGATGGGATGCTGGCACCGCCGGTATATACCCGCCCGGCAGATTTCAGGGGGTGGAAAATACCCGATATACTGCTATGTGGTGACCCTAAGAAAATAGATGATTGGCGCTACGAGCAATCGCTGAAGAGAACAGAGCAGCGAAGACCAGGCTTGCTTGATGAATAATTTGCAGCATTTGAAATAAATATTTTACCTCACCACCCACTGGCACTAGTGTTCCGATAAGATCATTGTGTCTTCCAAATGCAGCCTGTATGTGACACACGTTCCTATTCCCCATGTCCAAAACGAATTCCCTAAGCCAATTAAAATTACTACATATACCTACAATATATAACCAAAGTTTTATGGTGGAAAAATTGGAGTCAGACCCCAATTTCTAGCGTGTATATTAATAAAATGTAGTTGGATAGGAGACTCTCTTTTTTTGAGCAGCAAATTTATTACAAAAAATTTCTTTGAAAACGATGAGGGAAATCCCTTTATATCTCAAAAATTACTGTCAGAAATGCATAGGTACGGCATCCTGTCCCCTTGAGAAGAGCTGGGGCGGGGCCTCCAATTGGACTTCTTATTTTCCTTTTTATAAGCGCTGAAAAATGGCAACTGTACACCTCGGGGTAAGTGAAAACATGTTGCCACTTTATTTGAAAATAGAGCTTTTTACCCCACTTTTGGCTGGGATTATACCAACGCAGAAAAGATCAAAAACATGTCAAATGCTATACTTTATTTTATCATCGCTCCTTAACAATTAGGTAATATACATCCCTTGCAAGGCAAACATGGCAAAAAATGCATTGTTTACTGAAAATTATAAACTATCTCGGCAAAATATTTTTTCGTTAAGAATAATTCCCATACCTTTAACACAAGAAATAAAATCATTAAAACAAGCTAAATCGAAAAACAATGAAAAAGCTAATGCTATTTATGGGCGCTGTCGCCTTATCGGGTACTGTTATGAGTCAGGAAGCGAAAAATAATATGCTTTCAGTTCGCCCAGTATCACAAAACAACGAAACAATTGTAAAACATGATCTAACCGCTGCTCCAGTAACAGTGCCAAAAGCTACCAGCGATAATCTCACTAAAGGTGCAAGAACAACCCTTGGTGGTGGTAGGTGGTATGACTACGGAGCTAATTGGGAATTGTTGCAACCAGCTGTGCTTATTAAAAGTAACACCGGACTTTCTATGTGGCAGGATACTACAGCTATCTATGGTTGGACAGGTGGTTCTACAGTTTATTCTCCAAACCAACCTTTCGTTTCTTTAGGTCTATCATTACACCCTTGGTTAAGTGCCTGGAATGATAATACAAACTTCCCTGGTGAAATTGCTATCACTCATACAGATGCTTACACAATTGACTCTGTAGGGGTATATTTTGGTTATGACCGTAACTACTCTAAACCTACTGTAGTTGATACATTAGTTGTAACATTTGTAAGTGGTAATCTAAGTTCAACTGCTGACCTTGCTATGGGTCTTGGTTATGGCTCAACTGTTGGTGCACATTATGGTGTTGCAAGGGTTAATTTCCCTACTATGTACCATGATAGTTTACAAAACCATGCTGCGCACAGTACTGCTGCTATTAACTACCCACTTGCTTCTGCTCCATCTGCAACTGGTGGTACAGTAGTAACTTATAAGTTCCCATTAAAGGTCGCTGATACTAACACAAGTGCAACAACTGTAGGTGGTAACTATTTTCAATTCCCACGTTACGGACGTACTGATGGTGCAATTAATGTTCCTGTACCAGCTGGTAGTATTTCAGGTGCCTCTGTTTCTTTCAGGAGCGGTGATGCACATCCTTTCTATCCTGCTAAAGATACTGTTCGCTACTCTGATGGTACAAATATCACAGGTTACAAATATGGTAATATAACACCATTAATATGGTATAGTTCAGATGCTACTCCTACACCTCAATTCCCTCCTTATGATTCTACCAATTTTACAACTGGTTATTTTAAAGGAGAAAGCTACTTAGGTGATGGCGGTGGTGGTCTTTACACTCCAAATTGGGGTTGGACTAGTTCTACAGGCGGTGCAAGCGGTTTGCAAATGCCAATGATTGCTTTCCACGTTACTTGTGCTACTTGTGTTACAGTAGGTTCTTCATCTCTTGGTGCTAATAATATCGCTAGTGTAAATTCAATTAATGCTTATCCTAACCCTGCTAATGATTTAGTAAATATTGCTTTCTCTCTAACTAGCAATGCTAATGTTACAGCAACACTTACTAATATGTTAGGTCAGGTAGTAGCATCTAAAAATATGGGTTCAGTTACTACAGGTAAAGTAGTTTTCAGCACAACTGAATTGACAAATGGTGTTTATTTCTATGAATTGTCAGCAAATGGTACACGTTCTACTGGCCGTGTAGTTGTTGCTCACTAATAATTTTATTATTTTATTTTAAAAAAGGGTAACGGTCTTCCGTTACCCTTTTTTACTTGTATGAAATTATTTTATGCCCTCATTTATGGCTTCCATACTCAATTCCTACTATGCCCAATATCCGGTAAAATCCAAAAGTTTTAAAGCGGAACAAATATTTATAGCGTTGCATGAAAGGGGAATTATACCTCTGGTAAGGTATACACCAGTCATTAAAAAGGCCAAAACAAGGAGCGGAACCAATAAAAATAAAATATGTCCCTAATTCGGTTTTTTTGTTTTTCAAAACAATATTCTATTATTGCACACGATTGACCTGATTCAGGCAGCCCTAAATTGTAAAATACCGGATGGCAAAACATTTATTGATAGTGGAGTCGCCTGCAAAGGCAAAGACTATAGAAAAAATATTAGGTAGCGATTTTGAAGTAAAATCGTGTTACGGCCATATCCGCGACCTCGAAAAAGAGGACATGGGCATAGACCTGAAAAACGGCTATAAACCAAAATATGTAATCTCTGAAGACAAGGAAAAGGTTGTAAAAGAACTTAGGGCACTACAAAAGAAATCTGATGACGTATGGTTGGCAACGGATGAGGACCGTGAGGGTGAGGCCATTTCCTGGCATTTGTGTGAAGTTTTGAACCTTGACCCCTATACCACCAAGCGTATAGTTTTTCATGAAATTACCAAAGCAGCTATAGAAAAAGCGGTGCGTAACCCAAGGTTCGTAAATATGGACCTGGTGAATGCACAACAAGCCCGGCGTATCCTGGACCGTATTGTGGGTTTTGAATTATCACCTGTATTATGGCGCAAAATGAGTATGCGCAATAATCTTTCCGCAGGCCGCGTACAGAGTGTGGCAGTAAGGATAATAGTGGAAAGGGAAAGGGATATTAACCACTTCAATGTAATCAGCAGTTTCAAAATAGAGGCCTATTTCAGCGCCGATGATATCAATAAAAAGAAAGTAACCTTTAAGGCTGATGGCCCCGATAAGATTAACGATGCAAATGGTGCGCAGGCTTACCTGGAGAAATGTGTAGGTGCCACCTATTCGGTAAAGGACGTGCAGGTGAAACCTGCCAAGAAATCACCATCGGCACCATTTACCACAAGTACCCTACAGCAGGAGGCGAGCCGCAAACTGGGTTATTCGGTATCCAGAACCATGACCCTGGCACAAAAGCTCTATGAAAACGGACATATCACCTATATGCGTACCGACTCTGTGAACCTGAGTGATACGGCTATAGATGGTGCAAGGGCTGCAATTGTCTCTATGTATGGTGAGAAATACCACCAGAAACGAGTTTATAAAACCAAAAACGAATCGGCACAGGAAGCGCATGAAGCCATTAGGCCTACTGACATGAATGCTACAACTGCCGGTGATAGTGATACCCACCGTCTTTATGAACTAATATGGAAACGGACCATGGCCTGCCAGATGGCCGATGCACAATTGGAACGTACAACAGCTAAAATTGGTGTATCAACCCAGCCTGACCCACTTACTGCTACCGGCGAAGTAATGCGCTTTGATGGCTTCCTGAAGGTGTATAGCGAGGGTCGTGACGATGAGGATGGTGAAGATGAAACTGGCGGTATGCTGCCCCCACTGGTAGCCGGACAAATGCTGGATATGCAACGTATGCTGGCTACAGAAAAATTCAGCAGACCTGCACCAAGATATACCGAGGCTTCTTTGGTGAAAAAATTGGAGGAACTGGGCATTGGCCGTCCATCGACCTATGCACCAACCATTAGTACCATATTGGCCAGGGGCTATGTGGAGAAGCGTGATAAGGAAGGTGTGAAACGTGCCTACCAGTTGATGGTCCTGCAACAAAATAAGATATCAAAGACAACCGAGAGTGAAAATATAGGTGCAGAAAAAAGCAAGTTATTCCCTACAGACCTGGGTATGGTAGTCAATGACTTTTTGAGAGAGCATTTTCATAAAGTGATGGACTTCGACTTCACTGCAAAAATCGAGGCCGAGTTTGACCATATTGCCGAAGGGCGCCAGTTGTGGAACAAAATGATAGATGATTTTTACCTGCCATTCCACGAAAGCGTAGAGCATACTATAGAAACTGCTGAAAGAGCCAAGGGTGAGCATGAACTGGGTGTAGACCCGGTGAGTGGCAAGCCAGTTTTTGCCCGCCTGGGTAAATTTGGTCCTATGGTGCAGATTGGTATAGCAGAAGGCGAAGAAAAGCCAAGGTTTGCCAAGCTAAGGGCCAACCAGAGCATTGAAACCATTACCCTCGATCAGGCTATGGAATTGTTCAGGCTGCCAAGGAACTTGGGTGCATTTGAGAAAGAAGATGTGACCGTAAATATTGGACGCTTTGGGCCATATGCACAACATGCCGGCCAGTTTTACAGCCTTAAAAAAGAAATGGACCCTTATACCATCGATTTATCAGAGGTGGCACCACTTATTGAGGAAAAACGCAAAGCCAAGAACGAAAGTGAAATCAGGGTATTTGAAAAGGAGAAAATTAGAATCCTCAAAGGTCCATATGGCCCATATATAAAGCAAGGACTTAAAAACTATAAAATACCCAAGGAACAGGCAGAGAATCCGGGTGCATTAACCATAGCAGACGTTAAAGCAATTATTGAAGATGTAAAAGCTAATCCACCCAAAAAAGCTCCGGCCAGAAAAAAATAATATTCCTGAATTAATAGTTAACGCATCATCCTACAAACGGTGTTAACTATTAATTTTAACTCCTTACACACGATGATAGATAAAATATCATCATTTGCAAGCCCGAAATCTGAAAAGAAGGTATAAATCCATCCCCTTAAGAATATATTGTTATTTCTAAAAAGTGCAGATTAGTCTGGCATTTTCTTATTTTTACCGTTTCAAAATCAATATAGAGCACATGTGGCATAAAATAGCCGCGTTTATCATAAAGTACCGCATTATCCTGCTTATTGCCCTTCTGGCTGATACTGGTTATATGGCCTATCATGCCGCACAAGTGAAAATAAGCTATGAGTTTACAAGTGCTGTACCTACCGATAATCCAAAGTATATTGAGTACCAGAATTTCAGGAAGCAATTTGGCGAAGATGGCAACCTGATGGTAATAGGTATGCAGACCAAAGAGTTTTTCACCCCATCATTTTTCAATGATTATGCATTACTGATTGATTCGCTCGATTCTATTAAGAATGTAGAGAACGTTCTGAGTATACCAGGTGCTATAAATCTGGTAAAAGACACTATTACCCAGCAATTAAAACCGGTAGCCATAGCAGGCAAGCCCCCCTATAGTAATGTAGACAGTATCAAACAAGCTTTTTTGGGCCTGCCATTTTACAAAGGCTTTTTATACAACCCGGGTACAGATGCCTATATGATGGCTGTGCGCATCAACAGGGAGGTACTAAACACCAAAGACAGGGCAGGCGTTATTAATAAGATATTAGAAATGGGTAATGCATTCGGCGAAAAGCACCATGTAGAGATGCACTATTCCGGGTTGCCTTTGATCCGCACTCAGACTGAAAGGTTGTGTCTAGCTCCAGGAACTTAAGGTATGTAACTCTTATAAAATTGAG
>CAIWHI010000502.1 GCA_903912435.1 uncultured Bacteroidota bacterium
CCCTCCATAGCGACCTTGAAGCTTCCTGTTCTGTGCCATCCCTGCATAGCCCTATGTGCGGTGCTTTTACACCAGATACTGAAAATACACCCCACTTACTATCTCTTTATGCGGCGCTTACCGGCGCACCCCTTACCATCAATGCACCTGCCTCGACCTACAACCGCTATGGCACTTGCAAAGCCAAATTAACAGGTGGCAATCTGGCACTACTCACTCACCTTATGGGTTCGCCATCTGAAGTAAATACTGACTATAAAATATTGTTTGTAGAGGATATCGGAGAGCACCTGTATAAAATAGACCGTATGATGCTGACCCTGAAACGAGCAGGTAAATTAGACAATCTTAGTGGTATCATCTTCGGTGGGTTTACCGATATGGAAGACACCACCCGCCCGTTCGGACAGACTATTGAAGAAATATTATGGGATAAGGTTGAGGAATATGATTACCCCGTTTGCTTCAATTTCCCTTGTGGGCATCAGGATATCAACTATACCCTAAGCCTGGGTTTAGAGCATCAATTGACTGTAACTGAAAATGGTAGCAACCTAGAGGTGATAAGATAAAGAAAATAGAATAATAGCTTATAAAATCAACATTTTCATGTAAATTGTTTACTTCATTAAACATTAAAACTAAGAATAGAGCTATACCCATACCATTTTTAGACTAATTTTCACCAGTTTTAGCTACCAATATGCAAGAACAATCTTTCATACAACTCAGGAATGCTATATCCAGGTTTATAAAACTGGAGGATAGTGACTGGGAATTATTAGTTCCCTTTATTGAAGAAAAACATCTTTCTAAACATGATGTTTTTGCAAGAGAGGGTAAAATTGCTACCGAAATAGGGTTTGTATTGGACGGTGATATGCGTCATTATTATACCCGCGATGGCATTGAAAAAACCACTTATTTCTATTTCGAGGGGCATTTTGTAAGTTCCTACCTTAGTTGCGTTACACGAACCCCTTCTGAATTGAGCATTGAGGCTATGACCAACTGCACCCTACTGGTTTTCCCTTATAGCCGCATGAAACAGCTATTTGAGGTATCCCACAAATGGGAGCGGTTTGGTAGGTTGATTGCAGAATACCTTGCCATTGGGCTGGAACAGCGCATGGTGGGTCTGTTAATGCTTAGCCCTGAAGAGCGTTATATACAATTACTGGAAGGCAATAAACAGAAAATTATTGAGCGCATACCGCAGCATTATATTTCCAGTTATCTGGGTATCACTCCTGTCAGTCTAAGCCGCATAAGGCAGCGACTCACTAATAAATAGCCCTTACCAATTTCTTATCTTATGTTAACGTAATGAGCCTGCTTGCATAGCGAGATTTGCATCATAAAACTAATAATTATGACAAACAGCTTAAAAACTGAACAGGCAATGCAATTGATACTGGCAATATTTGCCCTTTATTACCAACCCATACATTTTGCCTGGTGGCAATGGATTTTCTTATTCCTGGTCCCTGACCTTTCAATGGTAGGCTATCTGGTTAATACCCGTCTAGGCGCAATTATGTATAATATTGCCCATCACAAATTTTTGGCTGGGGCAATAATCTTAACCGGTTTTATTTATTCAATGCCTGTAACCCTCTTTGTAGGATTACTTCTATGGGCGCATTCTTCCTTCGACCGTATGATGGGGTATGGACTAAAATACAATGACTCCTTCAACCACACCCACTTGGGAATGATAGGCAAAAAGGCTACAGAATAATTCTTTCAAAGATTGCTTGCTTTCCAGGTCTTCATTCCGCCTGCCAAATTGGTAAGGTTAGTAAACCCTTGTGCCTCAAGCCGCTGAATAGCAATTACACTCCTTATACCCTTTTCGCAATAGAGAATCACCTCCTTATCCTTAGGCAATTCAGCGGCTTTTTTAAATAGCTCATCCATGGGTAGGTGCAGGCCACCAATATTGTAGATTTCCCGCTCCCATGCCTCCCTTACATCAATTAACACATAATCGCCTGCATCTCTTGCATTAAATTCAGTAGCGCTTATTTGTTTCATTGATTCGTATGGAATTGTTGTGGGGCAAATTTACGGATGTCATTGGAGATTTATTGATTAATAAAAAATACCTACTTTTACATAAGGGACAGGTAAAAGAACAAAACTATTTATCAATGACACGTACAATAATTACTCCATCAAATACCTCTATACAATTAACCATCCCGGCTAATTACGTAGGGAAGGCCATTGAAATAACCTGCCTATCGCTTGAAGAGTTGGAACAGAAACCGACTCAAAAAACGCTGGGTGATTACTTTGGCATAATCAAAAAGGAGGATTACAACGACTTAAAAATGCATACGGAACAAGCAAGGGAAGAATGGGACAGAAATCACTAATTGATACAAATATCCTCATTGATGCTTTTGGAAATGCCATGCCTATTCCAATTAGAAAATTTGTAGCTCAACTTGAACCTATTATTTCTGCTGTAACATACATTGAGACATTAGGTTGGCACAAAGCCACCCCTGACCAATTAATTCCGATTAAGGAATTTATGAATGAAATATTGATACTACCAATAGACCAGCCTGTTATTGAAAAAACCATTTACCTGAAACAAAACCATAAGATAAAATTGGGAGATGCATTAATTGCGGCAACTGCCTTGGTACATAATCTTGACCTGATCACACGAAATGTGAAAGATTTCGAAAATATTGTTGGATTGAAAGTTACCAATCCATGGAACGAAACATTAAATTGAAGTTTCGTCCACTCCATATAAAACAAAAACAAACAGTGAAAATCAATCCACCATCCTTTTTGCACATTTCACCATTTGTTGTTACTTATAAAGCCCTGCTCAGTTTCAGAATATTGTCTATGGCTTTTTGTCGGGGCTGCAAAAGGTCTTTCGAGGCAGCTACCCTAAGCAGGTTTATTTCCTGCGCCATACCTGTAAGAGCGTCTTCGCTATCCGCAAAGGCTATGTATGGCCTTTGAGCGAAGTACTTGTTTTCAGTAAGTTTCTTATGTAAAGTTTTGTTCATTAAGTA
>CAIWHI010000503.1 GCA_903912435.1 uncultured Bacteroidota bacterium
AATTACGACCAAGCCATGACACAATATATGAATAGTAATATGCTGGATAACATAGGCGGTATCTACCTATCTAATACGCTTTGGAAGGATATTGCTTTTACAGTAGGATTCGACTTTGTTAAGGGAAAGATAGCCGGAGAGATGCATTACTACTTATCAGACAGCCTTAAATCAATAGGTGCTGAATTTGGCGGTGCGAATGCTGATAATGATATGATCAGCAGATTGCCCGGTAAAAATATGGACATGATTCTTGCAATGCACATTTCGCCTAAAGGTCTTAAGGACTTAATGGAGAAATTTGGATTGCTGGGTATGGCAAATGCCGGACTTAGGATGCAGGATATGAACGTGGATAATATACTTGATGCGTTTACAGGTGATATGGCAATAGTAATGAATGATTTTAGTATTACTACCCAGAAGGTAAAGGAAGAATTTATGGGTGAGGTAATAGAGCATGAAGTACAAAAGCCAAACCTGAGTATGAGTTATGTGGTGAAAATAAATAAGAAAGAGAATTTCCAATCATTACTAAAGTTGGCGAAAGAGGCAGGATTGAAAACGATGGGCAATGGATTTGTGGTGCCACTTGATGAAAAGGATAGTGTATATATTGTGATGAATGACCAATATGCAGTAGTATCAAACAAGAATAATTATGCTCAGGGTATTTTGAATGCTGATTTTAAAGGGCAGAAAATGAGTAGTACCGCATCATCAGTGGTAAATGGATATCCGTGGGCTATGTTTATTGATGTGGATGAAATGTTCAAAGGGATTGACCCGAATATTAGTCATTCTGCTCATGACTCGGCTATAGTGGCAGAGAGTAAAAAATTGTTGAGTAGTTTTTCGTTTAATGGTGGAGCTTTCAAAAACAATGGTTTTGAATACCATCTGGATATAAGTTTTAAGAATACAGAGGAGAATAGTTTAATAGAATTAATGGATTTTGGAATGAAGCTGAGTGATGCCAATAAATTAGATAATTAATTGGCCCAACTAAATTTGTTTTTAGACTGTCTTTTAATTTGTGAATTCCGTTTTTATCTTTGTAATACCTTTTAGTAAAAAAGAAAAATAAATGTCAATGCTAAAATCAATGCACTATATCAAGATATTGGTTGTTGCCGCCATGGTAACAGTATTATATTCAAACTGTAAGAAACCCAGTGGAATTGATAATGGTAATGTTATAGAGACTCCGTACAGTTTATATTTTGTAGATACCCAGGGGGCGGTGTATAAAACAAATGATGGAATGGCCTTTAATAAGGTATTTAACCCGGATGGATTTCCTGCGAAGGCAATTATTACCTCAGGTGAAGTAGTGTTGCTATGTAAAAATAACATTTACAGCAGCATTGATAATGGTCATAATTTTAACCATGCATATGATTCACTACAGTCGGTAGCTAACCTGCCAGGAATGTCGTATGCATTGAATAATCTGCCAATAGATTGCAACCAATCAATGATAATTGAGGTTCCCGGAGATTCGAAATCGCCATCATTTGTATATGCCTGCACAGATGCACCAAATACCGGTGGTACAAGTAATTACCTGGGTGTGGCTTACAACAATAACCATGGTTTAAGACCAAATTGGTCATTAGATAATGGGTATGATACAACACCCGGTAATATGGCTCCATTACCTGTGAAAATGGTTTCGTTTATGCTTATGAAAAACGGTACCCTGGTAGGGCTGGCACTTAATGATAATACTGCTGCCGGTGGACTTACATCATTCCGTAATTTTATTAATACGACTCCATTAGATCCTACAACTATATGGCAGGAGAAAACGGGATCATTAGTTAACGCTACATTGACTACGGTAGATACAACCTTGCCTCCAAATGCGATTTTCCCAAGTTATGGGTTTTTTACACTTGGCAGGTATAATGACAGATTAATAGCTATAGACCAAAGAGGGGCATGTGGTGCCTGGTATAGCGATGATTTGGGCAGGAAATGGAAACAATTTGCAGGTCTGCCGGCTAATGTGCCATTATTATGTGTGTCTTCTCCATTCGATGAAGTTTCATTAATTGGTACCTATGGTGATGGATTGTACATCTATAACCAAAGTACAGGCTCATGGCAAAGGAATAATTCGGGACTTGGGACAAATATTACAGTGAGAGGGATTAGTTATAAGAGTAATTACTATAAAAATGGGACTACTAAAAACTATATATATTTAGCTACAAATCTGGGTATTTACCAAAGTACTGATATGGGTCTGCACTGGACAAGGACTATACCTGGTAATTTCAAGAATATTTTTTAGGTATTTAATAGGGCATAATTAATTCGCTCTTTCTAAAAAAATAATTCAGACGCTATTTTATCTGCAAATAGTTTACCATTTTTAGTAAGAATAAGATTTCTACCTTCTAAAACAAGCCATTGTTTCTCTAAGAAACGGTGGCTTGTTTGTTCTATCTGGTTGGTGAATTCAGAAGACCAACGACTATCAATAAAGTTGAGATTGCAGCCCCACATAGTGCGCAGGGAAGTCATTATATACTCATTGAGGTGCTCGATAGGCGTAAGTATTTCTTCTTCGTAGGTGGGCTTGTGTAGGGTGAGGAGATTTTTGGTATATACAGCGTTGTTGGCAATATTCCATCTGCGGCTGGTACCGTTGAAAGAATGGGCAGCAGGGCCAATGCCCAGATAGGATTTGCCCATCCAATAGTTGGTATTATGAATAGCATGATGGCCGGGTAGGCCAAGATTTGATATTTCATAATGGTCGTAACCCATTAAGGAGGCATGGTGACAGAGTATTTCAAATTGACCAGCAGCCTGTTCGGGGTCAACAGGGGTTGACTTTTTTTTGGCTATGGCATGGTATAGAGCCGTTTTTTCTTCAACCGTAAGTGCATAGGCCGAGAAATGGGGGATATGCAGCCTTGATACTTGTGAAAGGTTATCTTTCCATGCCTCATCGTTAAGACCCGGGGTGCCATAGATAAGGTCGATACTGAGGTTGGTATATCCTGCATCCTGGGCCGCCTTTATTGCATAATCGGCCTGCTGGGCATTATGAACCCGCTTCATATACAAAAGGTCTTTTTCGCGGAAGGATTGCACCCCAATGCTCAATCTGTCTACCGGAGTGCCTTGTAGGGATTTCAAATAGTTTTTACTGAGGTCATCGGGATTGGCCTCAAGAGTGAATTCTGCTAGTTTGTCGATAGGGTGATTTTTGAGAATCGCATCGAAAATCTGGTTAATCTCATCAGCCGATAAGAGGGAGGGGGTTCCACCGCCGAAATAGACAGTAGAGATTTTAGCCCCATTGAGGTAATGGCGCTGTAGCTCAATTTCGGCAACAAGGGCATCTATAAGTTCCTTTTTGTATTTTAAGGAAGTAGAAAAATGGAAATTGCAGTA
>CAIWHI010000504.1 GCA_903912435.1 uncultured Bacteroidota bacterium
CCTCGGTGGCTACCAGGGCATTAATGATATTGGGCGATAATTCTGAGAACTTACTCGTACTGCGGTCAAGTACATAATACCTACCCAGCAATGCTCCATCTGCAGCATAGACATCTGAAGAAATTGCACTTTGAGGATTCTCCAGTTCAGCAAGTGATGGCATATAACCTACCATGCCATGTTCTATTGCTACAATCAACGAACTAAAAGCCAGTAAAAGCAGAATGAAAAGGATCCATAAAGCACGTATGGACCTTCTCACTAATCGCGACTGTGGTTTGGGTACTTTGCCCGATTTTTTCTTTAATATATTGTCAGGCTTTTTATTCATCAGGTACCAATAGATAATTTTTCAACCTAAGCCTATTCAGCTTTAGGGTTAGAATTGATGCTTTTGCCAAAGATAATGATTTTAAGGTTTGTGGGAAATGTGACGATGATATTTTGATTTAACCCTAAAATCAATTCCCTTCTTCCTGGTTTAGCTCCTTTTCAGGCTTTTTATCCTTATACTCCATCTTGCCAAACTTATATGAAAAGCTCAATCCAAATGAGCGGTAAGGGGTTTTCTTATCAGCCACCATACTGAAATTTACGCCATTTACATTGGTAGCCTGATCCACATACTCATTAAAAGGATTTGTGGTGGTAAAGGCCAGGCTTCCCTTTTTATGAAACAGAAATTTTCTAAATGCAAAACTATAGCTTGTAAAAGATGGAAATTTACCTTGTATTTCTGTTCTGGCAGAGTTGAAATTGCCAAAGAATTCCATGGCAATTGTTTCACTCAATTTATAGCTCGCATTAATGTTAGTCCGGTAGTTGATGCTGTTTATGGTTGTATTGGCCACCAGGTTGCTAATAATATATTTATTAAATGCGTTAATATTGCCCCTAAGCTCCAGCTTTCGGCCTAGTTTCAAGGTGCCAGATATATTCAACCCTGTAAGGTATTGATGGCCGGCATTTTCATTTGTAGATATAGATACGTTGTTATACGTTGTTGTGCCAATCTTTAATGAGGTATCATAAACATAGTTTTGCTCATCGTCTCTTGTGTTCCTTGAAAAGGCTGTAACCATAAAGGTGCTTCCCCCTTCAAATGACTGGAAATAATTGAGTTCAATCACATCCGACCTTTCAGGTCTTAAGTAGGGGTTGCCCTCAACCAGGTTTGTAGGGTCAGTGGCATCTATGAATGGATTCAATTCCTTATAACCTGCCCTCTGAATCCTTTTGGTATAGCTTAGTTTGATGTTTTTATATGCATCTAATTTTTTTGAAACCACTATAGATGGTATAAATGAATTGTAAGAGGGTGCACTGGCAACGCCTGCATACTTTTGAATATTAGTATACTCATCTCTTAATCCTGCCTTCATAGTATATTCCCTGCCAAGTGGTAAAACTAGTGTAGCATATACTGCCGATACATCACGTTGATACTTAAATTCATCTACCTGGCTGTTATCATAATTATAATGGTTCTTTTGGGTATCCAGAAGGTAGTGATCCGAATTTGTATTGATGCCTGATTCTGTAAACTTTGCACCTACATTCAATACAATGTCTATAGTAAATGGGTTGGCAAAGTCGGCACTTACTATTGTTTCCCTGTCATGCAGGTTATTATTTCCGGTGGCTCCGTAGAAGTAATTTGATTGGTTTTCGTAATGTTGATTTTCCAGGTATCCATTGTATCCTGTTCCATTATTATTTTGAACTGTGAACCCCAGCTCCCTCCCTTCCTTTCTAAATTTCTTTGAGTAGTTGAGACTAATATCGTTTGACCCAAATGTTTGCCTGGATTTCGAATACCTCAAAGTGTAGGGAATGGGTGCAATACCTTGATAAATAATTTGGCTAGTATTTCCCTCAGTAATAGTAGTGAATTGATTAGTGCTCAAAGTAAGTGACAGATTGTTTCTTTTATTTATTGCATAGTCTAATCCGGTCTGCAATCGGTAGCTATATTTCTCCATATATCCTGTGCCACTTTGCAAATATTCAGAATTATCACTATATGTTTTCCTATCTGATGATGATAGGGTACCACCTCTTAGTTGGGTATTATACCCCCCTGAAATACTGAAATCGAGCTTATTTTTCTTTAAGTGCACATTAGCTGAGGTATTATTCAGCCTTGTGCCAGCAGATGCATTCACACTTCCATTAAGCCCCTTCGATTTATTGTCTTTTAAAATTATATTAATAATACCCCCTGTGCCTTGTGCATCATATTGCGCACCTGGCGTAGTGATTATTTCTATGCTTTTAATCTGATTGGCGGGAATTGACCGTAATGCATCAGCAAGGTTATTGTCAAACATGGTTGATGGTCTGCCATTAATAAATACCCTGATATTATTACTGCCCAGCAATTCTACATTGCCATCCACATCTACCGACACCTGTGGCACTTTTTTCAATACATCTGTAGCCACACCTCCATCGCTGGTTATGTCTTTATCTACATTATATACAAACTTATCCAGTTTGTTTTCCATATAGTTTTTTGAACCGGTAACCGTAACCTCCTTCATAGGTTTAGAATCAGTACTTATTTTTATTTCACCGCATTTATGTGTAGGCAACGATTCAGATAAGAAAATTGAGGATAGGGTAGTATTGGCATACCCCAGAAATTCAATCTTTAATTGATATTCTCCCCAGCCAAGATTATCAATACTAAATGTCCCTTTTTCGTCTGTAATATTACCACCGGCAACCTTAGTTTGTCCCTTCAGGTAGGCTGTAATAGTCGCATAGCTAATAGGTTCACCGTTTTTTGTATCTATTACCTTGCCCTTAATTATCCCAACACCTTTTGAATCAGTAGCTTGGCTAAACCCTGAAAAAGTTAGGAATAGGAAAAAGATTAGCGAAAAAAAGGGCCTCATAAAAAAATAGATAAACATTAATTTTGAATGCTAAGGTATACCATCATTCTGTAGTAAATTAGAATTGGCACCAAAGGAACAAATACATTTTTACGCATTTTCATTTTTTGTAACAACATTCGTAGAGGGCATTGATAAAATAATGTAAGCTATCATTACCTTTGTAATATATTGCAATATTAATGAAAAATCTGGTTAGGTTCGATTGGGCAATGAAACGCCTGCTGCGCAATAAGGCAAACTTCGGTATACTCGAAGGTTTGCTGAGTGAGCTATTGGGCGAAGACATCAAGATTGACCAGATATTGGAAAGCGAAAGCAATAAGCAAACCGGTGACAACAAGATGAACCGGGTTGATCTATTAGTAAAGGATTCCAAAGGCGAGCTGATAATTATTGAGGTGCAAAGCAGCTATATGCAGGACTATATGATGCGCATGCTTTTTGGCACCTCTAAGTTAGTTGTCGACTTTATGGATATGGGCATGCCCTATAATAAAATCAAAAAAATAATCTCCCTCAACATTGTTTATTTCGACCTGGGGCAAGGTAGCGATTATATATACCATGGTACTACAAAGTTTGTTGGGCTCAATAATCACGATATCCTTAACCTTTCGAAACAAGAGCAATTAGTCTATAAGACAGAATTGATTGATAAGATTTATCCCGAGTACTATATCATTAGGGTAAACAAGTTTGATATTGTTGCAAAAAACACTCTTGACGAATGGATACAATTCCTTAAAACTGAAAAAGTGGAGGAAGGCTCAAAGGCGAAAGGGTTAATTGAAGCCAGAGAAAAACTGGATTTACTGAAATTGTCCAGAGAAGAAATGAGGGAATATGAGCGTGAGATTTCTAGTTGGCGCGATTATGAGAGTGTAGTAGAATCTAATTTTACTGCAGGTGAATTGAAGGGTCTGGAAAAAGGAAAGAAGATAGGAATTGAAGAAGGTATTGCAGAAGGAATAGAAAAAGGAATTCAAATTGGAGAGCAGAACAAGATTGAATTTGCCAAAGAACAAGCCAAACAAATGGCTAAAGAAACCGCCACAAAATGCCTGGAGTGGGGTTTGGAAATCGATAAAATTGTCCAACTTTCAGGCTTAAGTATAGAAGAAATAAATAACCTTAGGAATATTGATTAGATATTTGTCAAGTATCGATTCGTTTTAGCCCTGGAATCGATACTTGACAATAAATCCCCCCATTAATAATAACTAATCTCAGACTCTATAACTTCAAAAGGCACTCGCTTTCCGTCCTTCACAACAAATATTGATTTCTTCACCGCATTACCGGTTTTGTCATACTCATATTCATACCATATCGTTTTCAATTCATCGTGGCTACCGTCTGGTTTGTAAAAGTCAGCTTCTGTAGTGTTGTTTTTATCGTCATACTTATAGGTATTCCGGCTTTGGGCCACGCCATCGGCTGTGTAGCTAATGATCTCCACAGCATTACCTTTTTTGTCAAACCTTGACAGGAGTTTATTGTCCACACTCTCATCATATTTGTAATAGATAATTTCAGGCAGGTTGCCGTTTTCATCATATTTATAAGTAGCCTTATTGCCTTGCCTGCCGGCAGAGTCTATCAGGAACGACTCACTTTTAAAGTCATTACTATCATATTTATAGGTGCCTTTTTTCTGCAATATTTCCTTATCGTCATAATATTCGGTACCTACCAGGTGGTCGCTATCATCATATTTATACAAGGTATGGTTATGTATTTTACCATCAGCCTTATAGGTAATTCGTTCTATCTCATTGCCTTTAGCATCATACTTAGTAATTTTTTTAAAGTCAATTTTTCCGGCCTCATCATATACATAAGCCAGTGTATCATTGCCTTTGGCATCATAAGATATCCTTGTTTTCAAGTCGAATTTACCATTAGTCTTGTAATAGGTAAACTCCACCAACCTGCCCACACTATCAAAGATATTATCCTTCCTCGATTTTAGTTTCCTTTCCTCATTACCCCCAACCATACTAATACTATATTGCCTTACCGATATTGATTTTACATGTCCTTCAAGGTGCATTTCCCGCCAGGTAAGGTGCTTATCAATGATATTATTTTTCTGGAGCTTAGCTTTCTTTAAAGAGTCGGCAAGTGCAGGACTCAGGTTATTGCCATGCCTCTTATTCTTGTCATTTTTGCCATTACATGCCCCCAGGGTAAGTGACAAGGCTATAAAGGTAATAGGGAGAATAAAACGAGCTAAAGTATATTTCATAAGAATCTGGTCTTGACAGTAAAATTAATTAAGATAAAACTGTTTTGCACTTTCTGCCCTATATTATTTTGTAAATGTATGGTTATCATTTAATAGGGTAGGGTAGTTAAGATAGCCATTAGGTATTATTAGGTAAGGCTAAATTTTCAGAAAAAATCGCTGATTTTGAGAAAAACCTTCTTATTCCAGCGGAAAGCGGTAAGACCGAAGGTTTTTTTGGTGCTCATAGTCAAAAAACAGCCAAACCATATTGGTCCTACCCATGAATGGATAGCTATCAAATAAGGAAACTTACCTATAATCGTTCGGTCTTTAAATTGGGAGGGTCCCAACGAAACAATCACTTATGAAAGCAAAATTTATAAACTCCTCATAGTTCTGAAATCAGGCAGGCCACCTACCACATCCTTTACGGCATAGTAGAGGTAGAAACGGGCGCTGGTATCATATCCGCCCTTGCCCTGAACCTGACGCGCCATAAGAGTTTGAACGGGGATCACTAGGCTATCATCAATATTGTTGACTGTACCATTGATGCTGAGGGTAAAATAATTGTAGAGATTTTGGATCTTAACATTGGTAAGCAGCGAATCAGACGAAACTATTACGTTATAGATCATGATAGGGGCAATGCTGCCACTGTCCCACACGGTCCAGGTCTTGATATAGCGGTCGCGACTGCGGGATTCGCAAAGCGGCCCCTGGTAACCGGGACTGCAGGTGCAGGCACCTTCGGCACATACACCTCCATTGGCACAATTAACCGTGCGGCACTTATCATTGCTGCACGACACCACAGAAACCGCACCTAAGGCAAATAGTAAACCCAAAACCAAACCAGTAAACAACCTCATCAAAATCGGGATAATTTGTGTCAAAAATACGTAACAAATTTTTAATGGTAAATAGTAAATTATTGAGGTGCTTACGTTGTAATGGTTAATGGTTAGTGGTTAATGGTAAATGGTTGATTTATAGGGAAAGATTTTGGAGGTGGATGGAGTTTATGCTCATTGCCACCAACAAGTTATTATTGGAATGAAACTCTCTCGTTAATTACTGTAAGTACTATAACATCAATTATGTTATGCAAGAAATTGAAACAGAGAGATTTCAACCAATTTCTGCTTAACATAATGTAAATTATAGAACATTCCCAGTGCAGGAATTTAGCTGCCTAACATGATGGAAATTATTATATTTTTACTATTCTCTAAACCGATTGTCCAAATACATTATCCGAAAAATATAAGTCTAAGGTCGAGAATTTGAGGCGAAAATTCAAATTAGTTGAGCTTTAATTTAGGCACATTTGTGAGAAGAAAATTAATGCATCGGTCTAATTTCAACCAAATATCCCCCCATAATGCTTCAAAGAAAAAGTCCATCATCTCGCCAGTTTTCGCATAGCCAGATATTTCAAGGGATGGAATAAAGATAAAAGAAACTAGTATTTATATATGAATTAGCGTAATTAAATCTACCCCAAAAACTTTCCTTCACCCCAAAACCATCTACCTAAGTGAAGATGGTGAAATAAAGTATATCAAGTTTGATGATTATGTTTCTTTTATGCTAGGCGCAAAAGCTGCGAATAATGAATTATTTATCCCGCCAATGGGCGGGATTGCAACAACACAAAAATGGAACAGAATTAGTGAAATTGGTATACTTTATTTTGTCATCTTCAATAATCTCCTTCTTCCCATTCCAATAGCGAATATTTCAGGAAACCACTGGCAGCATCATATGCACTCGTGAATAGTTTACCTGCCTTTACTTTTTGCACCAGTGTAGCCGACATTGCTTTTTGGTACACATCATAACTCTTGCCATTACGATCTAAAAACGTAGGGTCAACCATCAGTAACCAGTCTATTATCTCCCTTGTGGATGATGGCTTTCCTAAGTTCTTTAGTGCCAGGGCCACCTGCATTACCACGCTCATTCCACTTAATGTAGTAGGTATTTCAGTACCTATAGGCTCTGGTGCCTTCCTCGCCTTATTGGCCTTACTGGCCTTAGATTTAGGAGCTTCTTCTTGCCCAAGATCAGCTAGCTTCTTTTCATAACTACTATTATCCTTCTCCTTACTCTTAATTTCAGCATTCAAATGGTCAATCTGCTCTCTATTCTCTCTTATCTTCTGTGTAAAAGCACCCCTTACTATCCCTAATTCGGCTTCATTTTCAATAAGCAATTTTATAGGAAATTCCATAAGCTTCAATTATCCCTCAAAGCTAATTAATCTTATCGTATCTGGTGCGAAAATTTGGAATGCGCTATTAGCCTATAATTATAGGCTAATAGCGCATTCCACTTTATAAGTAAATATTTAAAGGCTAATTAAAATAGC
>CAIWHI010000505.1 GCA_903912435.1 uncultured Bacteroidota bacterium
ATCCGTCAATACCATACTAAACCCATTGAGTAACAACTAAAAATTGACATATGAAGTGTATTGACACTATCTATGATCATCTTATTCATATTATAGAGTGTTTAATATGCCAGTGAAATATGGCACTTCCAGAGCTACCAATAGATGCGGATTGATGGATATCGGAGTGCGATCGAATGCTCATTTATGTGATATTATGACTAATTTTACTGCCTCTAGAGTCTCTAACAATATGGACTGATTAAATGCAGAATGGCTACAAAACCTATTAAGCACCAGCCAAAGATTTAATGCCGATGTTGTATTTGGCCCCGCAATCCCTGTTTTACCTGAAACAGTGCCAGACTGGTTAATTAAAGGTGATTTTTTTAGTGCGGGTAAAAGACTTATTACGGGCTCTCCTCAACAGCATGGCGCAAGTAACAATACATTAATTCATAATTCTAAATATAAATCCGAACTCAAATTTGCGCCTGAATACGGGTTGACAGGTGGCGAAGATACCGAATTATTTCACCGCTTATATTTAATCGGAGCTAAATTAGTTTGGTGTGATGAAGCGGTAGTGTACGAACATGTAACAGAAAATCGCCTTAATATAATATGGTTAAGTAAAAGATCATTAAGATCTGGGCAAATCAATGCCCTCATTTTTTATAAAAACAAAACGTTTGTTATTGCATTATCACAAATACTTAAGCATTTTTCTTTACTATTTGCCACAATCCTTATATTTCCGTTTGCTTTACTATTCGGGAAAGCTACATGGGTGAGAATATTGCGTAAAATAATGAACAATTTTGGCTACCTCAGCATGCTAATGGGTAATTACGCCTATCAAGAATATAAATAAATTAATTATGACATTAAATAAATCATCTACAGTAGGCGCGCTTTATTTACTGCCTTTTTTTATATTTTTTACAGCTACAAGTACTGCTTTATTTCAACCTGATAGTACCGGACAAGCACAACAAAGCAGTAGCTTACTTAATCAAATAGCCTTAACGCTCGCTTACTCAACCGCATTTATCTTGCTATTGAAACAACCTGGCGTTATTTCAAGCACTTTAAGCAAAGCACTGCCGTTAAATATACTGTTCTTTTTAATGCTTATATCTGTGTTTTGGTCAAATATGCCTGTAAAGGTTGTGATCTCAGTAATTCATAATACCGGTGTGACTTTTATTACCCTGTGTATGACTCTATTATTACTTAAAGATAAAGAAAAGTTTTTTAAGTATTTGCTGATGGCTTTGTTTATTTATATAACCGCCACGATCATTGTGTCATTATTTATACCTTCGATTGGCCTAATGACATCAGCAAATAAATATGACACCAGTCTCATTGGTAGATGGAGAGGCTTAACAGATCATCCTAATTCACTTGGAAGAATCTGCCTATTTACTTCTTGGGTTACGTTAAGCTGTTATTTTTATTCAAACCAATCTAAATTTATTAAATTAATCGCACTTCTAACCTTATCAGCCAATTTATATTGTTTATATAAAGCTAATAGTATGACCTCGCTATTGTTATCAATTGCACTCATCATTGGCATTGGTTGGTTCACCTATTTAGGTAAAGCCACTGGTGGTATAAAAGCACTAAAAATAATGTTTGCGGTATTTAGCTTTTTTATGATTTGTGCCTTTATCCTCATGATGCACCCAGAATATTTCTCTGAGAAATACTTCTTTTATACCATAGGCAGAGATTCATCTCTATCAGGTAGAGCAAGACTCTGGCAAATAGGATTAAAAGGCTTCACAGAAAAGCCTATGTTAGGTTGGGGTTATGACAGTTTAGTTTCATTTCTAACAAAATATCGACTTGGATATGGCACATTACATAATGGTTACTTAGATCTACTCGTTAGAGGGGGAATTGTTTCGGTATCTTTCTTTATTTTATTATTAATTCAGATGTACATATTATTAATCAAAGAATCAATCAAAAAAAATAAA
>CAIWHI010000506.1 GCA_903912435.1 uncultured Bacteroidota bacterium
CCCTTCATACCCTGCCGGGCAAACGCAGGTATCATTTATACATACCCCGCCATGGGCACAGGTAACACACTTAATTCGTGTGGTAGATGTAGTATCTGATTTTGTACACGATAAATAGATAACTGACAATGAACAGGTGAGTAATATCATCATCATTGTGAATCCCTTTTTAATTTGCTTATTCATAAAGTTTGGTATTTGTTTTAAGCTAAACGAAAAAATTGTTGAAAAATTTTATTAAACCCGGCAAAATCACCTTTTCCACTTTGAAGCGGCACTCAAGTCCCCTTCTGCATAGTGAAAACTATTAATAGTCTGGGTGGCAGTATCTATTACCTCATACCTCACCGATACCTGCCCATCTGTTTGTGAACTTGAACCCACAGAAATATACCCGGTACCAATCACTATTTTCCCATCCAATTGCTGCACAGGAATATATAAGGTATCAGCCACTATTGTACCACTTACATCCAGTGTGAAAAAATTATAAAAATTCCTGATTAATACCTTATTGGCACTTCCTGGAATTGATTGTATTGCCAGGCCATACTTTGATGTATCAGAATTTGTACCTTTTTCAGTAACATTCCAGCTACCCAAAAACTTAGTTGCTGATAATGTAGTACAATCACTTCCTTCATAGCCTATTGAACAGGTACAAACCTTACCAATACAAACACCTCCATTGGCACAAACTACACAACCCGAACCGTTTGAATTGTTCTTGGTGCATGATTGGGTAAATACCAATGAAGCCAATAATAGCCAAAACATTATAAATATATTCCTCATCCTTATATTCATCTTTCCCATCTCAAAACCAGGCATCATAATTAAATGGTCATAAAAATAGGCAATAATTTTAATTGGCACTCTAACCTATTGTATAGCCTATCTGGTCCAAACCGAAACATTTGAGGTACTAGGCGAATCGTAGCCATAATCATCAACTATTGAAGTAACGAGATCGGTTACTTTATATGCTAAGTAGAGGCGGTTATAATAGGACATGTTTGGATCATGATAGGTAATACCTTTACCTATAACGCGCTTGCCTTGTAATACTTGTTCAGGTATAAAAATAGAATCTTTTACGGTATTCGCCTTTACATAAGAGGAGAAATAGTTATTAAAAAACTCAATACGGACAGAGCCATTGACAGTATCCGATTGTATGTAGGCGGTATAATTTTTCGCCACTGATATACTCCCCTTTTCGCTTACATCCCAACTACCCAGGAACTTGTTTACTGATGTTGTTTCGCAATATAATCCTTCATAACCCGCAGGGCACCGGCAACTATCATTAATACATTGCCCACCATTCATGCAGGTTACACACTTTATTTTAATTGTTTTATCACCATCATTTTTGCGGCATGAGCTTAGATAACCCGATGCAAATACTATCATTATCCCAAGGATGAAACCCGGTAATACTTTCAATACGTTTTTCATAAAGCTAGTTTTGAAGGGAACAATATACACCACATTTTACCGTAAAAATAAGCGTTTGAACGATAAAGAAACTAATATTACTATAAAAATTTTCCTTATAACCAACAGTTAATATCTCCAATCCAGATTATTTAAATTCTGATGTCTTATCGGGTCCATACAGAAACACTTTCAATTTTCCCCGATTTATATCCAAAGTCATCAACTTCCAATGTCAGGGTATCAGTTAGCATATAAGCAAGATTTATGGTATTATATTGTGTGGTTTGCGAATCCTTATAAATTTTGCCAATCCCTACTATACGCTTATTAACCATTAACTGATCTGGAATAAATATTGAATCCCTATTAATATTTGCGATTATAGTATTGCTACTTCCATCCCCTATATTCTGAATTATAAGTTCCGATCTATTGGACCCTCTTGACATGTACCCCTGATAGGTCATATACCCACTTATGCTTCCATTTTCTGAAACCCTCCATGAACCAAAATACTTAGGTGCCGAACTTATTTCGCAATATTGCCCCTCATACCCTACAATACATTGACAGGTATCCCTGATACATGAACCTCCATTTAAACAGGTAACACATTTTACTTTAGTGTAATTTGCAGCATTATTTTTATCACAGGAAACAATACAAACTGAAATCAGCATAATGCTTAATAGAAGTATAACTACAGGGAAATATTTAAAAGGTTTCTTCATTAGGTTAGCCATTGGAGATTAACATGCAACTAAGTCTGAACCTTAAATTTAAGGCAAAAAACCAACAAATATCCAAAATGTAGCATAAAAATATTTCCTATAACTGAAAGTTAAAATCCAGTACCCTATCTGTAACGAAAAAGGAATAGCTGACAGCATTAAGGACTTAGGAATGTTGACTAAATACTACCTGATTGCATAAAATAAAAATGCCTCTCCAATAAAGGAAAGGCACCAAATATATTTAGGAAAATAAAACTATTTATTCCACTGCGATGGGCTGCTACCATCAATAATACTATTATAACCATAATCATCAACACGTTGAGTTGCAGTATCAATTACTTCATACTCAAGAGTAAGACCACCATACTGTCCATAAGTAGTACCAGAATAAATGGTACCGATACCAAACAACAATTTGCCTTCATATTGTTGGTTAGGTATAAATATTGTATCACCACTTACACTTGCCTTAATATTAGAACGGAAATAATTATTGAAATTGGTAATTATTACATCAGTAATTTCTGAACCAGGCAATACAGTAACACCATATTGTGCAGCATTGGTTATGCTACCTTTTTCAAAAACCTGCCATGTGCCAAAAAACTTATTACGTGTTACGGTTTCGCAATTTGAACCCTCATAACCTGCAGGGCATATACACCCACCCAGGTTACATACACCGCCATTGGCACATACAATAGTCTTACATTTATCTCGGTTGCAAGATGAGTTTGCAATTGAAAATACAGCAATAATTGCGATTATGGTAGTAATAAGTATTGGTTTAAAATGCGATTTCATCAGTATAAATATATTTTTAAGTGCATGAAGATAAAAAGAACTCGGTAATCTGCAAAATAAATCTTGTTCTACCACTACACTCAGCGATAAAATAAGCTCACAAGCGTTAAAAATATTCCATTTATCTCATTAATTTACGGATTGGAAGGAATATTTTTAAATCTTATTTTTCAATCTCTGTTTTGTAGGCTTTTATACCCTTATAAATCGCCAATGCCACATCGCGTTGCCCCTTCTCAGAATTCAGGTAAGCTTCTTCTTCTATGTTACTGATGAAGCCGATTTCCACCAATACACCAGGCATAGCACTACCTGCAAGTACCTCTAATCCCTTTTGCTTCACACCAAGGTCATTGCGACCAGAAAGGGTGAATTGCTCCTGGATTTTGGAGGCCAGTGTAACACTCTTGCCCAAAAACGCCTGCGAATATTGAGCTACCACAATTGCAGTTGCAGGGTCGTTTTCATCAAGCAAACCAGGCTCATTAGATACAAACTCACTACCTTCTATAGCACCTTTTTGTTGGTCGGCCCTATTAATGCCCATTACATACGTCTCCACACCACTACGGGTTGTAGTATGGTGTTTTATCAACCTATAAACTGGCACCTTTACTTTTTTATGCTTTTTAGTAACAGTCTTATACCCTTCCTTAACCTTGGTAAAGGTGAATGGAGTAGAATTAACATGGATAGCAATAAATAAATCTGCATTAGCCTTATTAGCTATCTCATGCCTATCAACAAGTGAAGGATAATCATCTATAGTGCGGGTATATATCA